>JASHQD010000565.1 GCA_030037755.1 Terriglobia bacterium | reverse complement strand
GAGGCGAACGTCCGGGGAATGTTCAGGCGTGATTTTCGATGTCGTCACGATATTTCCGGGCTTCTTCGCGAGCGTCTTTGAGCACGGAGTTTTCAAGCGGGCTCGCGCCGGCAGCCAGGTCGAAATTCGAGTGCACGATCTGCGGGAATACACGGACGACCGGCACCGCACGGTGGATGACCGGCCCTTTGGCGGCGGGCCCGGGATGGTTCTGAAGCCGGAGCCGCTGTTTCGAGTTGTCGAGACCCTTGGCGCAGGCGTTGCGTCGCGTGCTTTTCCGGTCATATTGCTGTCACCGCAGGGCCGTTTGTTTCGGCAGGACGTCGCCGAGGAGTTGGCAGCCGCAGATCAGGTGGCCCTGATCTGCGGACGATACGAAGGCGTGGATGAGCGGGTCGCTCAGGCGCTGGCCACCGACGAAATCTCGATCGGCGACTACGTGCTGGCGGGCGGCGAACTGGCGGCCGCGGTCGTCATGGAATCGGTGACACGGCTGCTGCCCGGAGTGCTCGGGAATGAGGAATCGTCGCGGCTGGAGTCTTTCTCGCTTGACTCGGCGCCGGACGCAGATTTCAGGCGCGAGACGGCGTCTGTACCTGCAAACGCTCCGACTGGACGCTGGCTGCTCGATTTTCCGCAGTACACGCGGCCGGTCGAGTATCGCGGTCTGAAGGTGCCGGAAGTTCTGCTCTCCGGCAATCATCAGGAGATCCGGCGGTGGCGGCGGCGCGAAGCGCTCGCCAAGACGTGGCGGCGGCGTCCTGAACTCCTGAGGCATGCGGCGCTGAGCCAGGACGATCTCGAGGTTTTGAAAGATTTGCAAGGCGGCGCATTGCCGGATAGCGAATCCGGCTGTCAATGAGCGCGCGGCGCCAAAATTCCGATTGGGGAGTGGGGAAATGACAGCATTGGAAAAGCTCGAACAGGAACAGATGCGCAGCGATCTGCCCAAGTTCCGGTCCGGCGACACGGTCCGCGTGCACGTGAAGATCAAAGAAGGCGACAAAGAGCGCATCCAGGTTTTCGAAGGCACCGTGCTCGGGTTGAGGCGGGCCAGGAATCACTCGACATTCACGGTCCGCAAGATTTCCTTCGGCCAGGGCGTGGAGCGTATTTTTCCGCTCCACTCGCCCGTGATCGACAAGATTGAGGTCACGCGCTCGGGCCGCGTGCGAAGGGCGAAACTGTATTATCTGCGCCGGCTGAAGGGCAAGGCCGCCCGGCTGCGCGAAGCTCGCACCGAGCAAACCGCGGCATCGTAATTTGAGGAGCGCGGGAGCGCGGGCGTCCCTGCCGCCTGGCCGCTCGTTTTCTTCAGGCTCGACGCTCGTCAAGCCGGGCAGAGCCGTGACCAGGGTGCGATCTCTGTATGCCGCCGACTCCTGACGCCTCCACTTTTCGCTGCACCTCGCGATTTGAGGCGAAGATTCGGCGGCTAGGCTATGCCGCCGTCGCCGGCTGCGACGAGGCCGGGCGCGGCGCCCTGCTGGGACCACTCTACGCCGCCGCGGTCATCCTCAATCCCTCGCGGCCCATTCGCGGTCTCGACGATTCCAAGAAACTGACGCCCGAAGAACGCGCCGTGCTGGCGCCCCGCATTCGCGCCCGTGCCGTTGCCTGGGCCGTTGTCGCCGTTCCTGCCACTGACGTGGATCTGCTCAATGTTTATCAGGCCTCGCGACGTGCCATGATCCAGGCCCTGGAGATACTGCAGCCTCCGCCCGACTACGTTCTGACGGACGCCATGCGCTTGGCAGGTTGGGGCGATGCGCGCGAGTTCGCCGTCCCTTACCGGGCGATTATCCACGGCGACGCGCGATCGGTTTCCATCGCCGCCGCTTCGATCCTCGCCAAGACGGAGCGTGACGCTCATCTCGTGGAACTCGACCGGCTTTACCCGCAGTATTGCCTGGGGAGCAACAAGGGCTACGGCACTCCGGAGCATCTCCGAGGGCTTCGGGATCATGGCCCCTGTGCCGAGCATCGCCGTACCTTTGCGCCCGTCAAGTGCAATGATCTACCGCTGTTGCTCGGCGCTCCAGAATCGCTGACCATTTCTTAGCCGGCCTTAGCCGCGGAAGCTTCCACCTATGCCTTCTCTCCTGATCCAAGGTGGCCGCGTACTCTCACCCGCCGACGCGGTCGACGCTCACCTCGATGTGTTCGTGGAGAACGGCGTGATTCGTGCGCTTGCGCCCGGACTGGGCGCCTCCGCAGACGCCGTCATCAATGCGCACGGGTTGGTGGTCGCGCCTGGTTTCATTGATATCCACGTTCACTTGCGCGAGCCGGGCGGCGAAGCATCGGAAACGATCGAGACTGGACTCAGTGCGGCGGTGGCGGGTGGTTTCACCGCCGTCTGTCCCATGCCCAACACGCGCCCGGTGAACGATCGGCCGGAGTCGATTCGATGGCAAATCGAGCGCGCGCGGGAAATCGGCCTGGCGCGCGTTTATCCCATCGCCGCCGTAACGCTAGGAAGCGATGGAGAAACACTCGCGGATTTGGCGGCAATGGCGGCAGCCGGCGCTGTCGCGTTCTCCGACGACGGTAGGCCGGTAAAGACCGCCGGACTCGTGCGCGCAGCGCTCGAGATTACGCGCGGCCTCGATGCGCCGTTGATCGAGCATTGTGAGGATTCAAGCATCAGCGCCGGCGGAACGATCAATCAGGGGCCCGTGGCGGAGCGCCTGGGCGTAAAGGGAATCCCGACAAGCTCGGAGGAAGTGTGCCTGGCGCGCGACCTGGTGCTCGCCGCGGACACGGGCGCGCACCTGCACGTGGCGCATCTCTCGACCGCCCGATCGGTCGACATGGTGCGCGCGGCGCGAGCGAGGGGCGTCCGAGTGACGGCGGAAGTGACACCGCATCACTTCACCCTGACCGATGAAGCTGTGAAGCGCTATGGAACAGCCGCCAAGATGAATCCGCCGCTGCGGCGCGCTCAGGACGTGGAAGCGATCCTCGACGGACTCGCCGATGGAACGATCGACGCCATCGCCACCGATCACGCGCCGCATGCGCCGGAACTGAAGGCCAAACCGCTCGCCGAGGCACCGTTCGGAGTGATTGGGCTTGAAACTGCATTCGGCCTGGCCATGACGGAGCTTGTTCACACGGGCCGCATTCCACTGTCGAAGCTGATTCGATTGCTAAGCGTGAATCCGGCGGACATCATCCGGCGTCCGGGCGGACGCATCCGACTGGGCGATCCCGCGGACCTGACCCTGATCGATCCTCATCGTGAGTGGGCCTATTCA
>JASHQD010000564.1 GCA_030037755.1 Terriglobia bacterium | reverse complement strand
GTAAACCCCGGCGTCTTGCGCAGCTGCCTGAAAGCATTCTTCAGATCACTCACTCTGTGCTTGCTCCTCAGATCTTTGGATGCCGCCGATGCGCACCCCCGCACCTGCAAAAACTACTGCACCTGGCTCTCCATAGTCATCGAACCCGCGATACTGCAAACAAAACGCTCGTCGCCGTCCTGCGTGCAGCCGGCTGTCCACTACGGGGCGTACCTGTCCGCTGCGGGACATGGGCCGAGCCACGATTTGCGGTGTCCATACCGTTGCAGCTTGCGCCCGGCACCCAAGTGCCCGCGATCTTGCTGATCTGCCTGCCGCCGAGAGCGAAAAGCCAAGGAACCATGGGCGAGCATCTTCGGGCGCTTTGCCTGCCATCGAGAACAAGATACTTTATTGAAATGGAAAAGCGAGTGACGAGACGGGAACTGACCACGCTCATCGCTATGGCCGGACTGGGATCATCAATTCTACCGGCGCAAGCCTGGTTCGCCGCGGTCCAAGGCGATTGGAACAAGTACCCGGGAAATCCGGTTCTCGGTGGACGATACGGGACCTGCTTCGACGTGTGCGTTTTACGTGAAGCAGGGCTCTTCAAGATGTGGTTTTCGTGGCGTCCCGAGCAGAGCATCGCGCTGACGGAGAGCCAGGACGGCATTCACTGGAGTACGCCTGACGTGGTTTTGCGGCCCGATCGGACCACCGGATGGCAGGACGACGTCAACCGGCCCGTGGTGGTCCATCGCGAGAACGCGTACCACATGTGGTACACCGGTCAAGCCAAGGACAAATCCATGATCGGCTACGCCAAGAGTGCCAATGGAGGGGACTGGGTGAGGCAGTCCACGCGCCCCGTTCTCGAACCCACCCTCCCGTGGGAAGGCGTTGCGGTGATGTGCCCACATGTGATGTGGGACCAACATGCGGGAATCTGGAGGTTGTGGTACTCGGCCGGCGAACAGTACGAACCGAATGCCATCGGTTACGCTACCAGCCGTGACGGAATGCAGTGGACCAAGTACTCGGCCAATCCGGTCATGACTCCGGACCCGGCGGCATTATGGGAACGGCAGCGGGTGACTGCAGCTCAGATCGTTTATTGGAAAGGCTGGTTCTACAGTTTCTATATCGGTTTTCGCGACATCGATCATGCCCAGATCGGGCTGGCGCGATCAAGGGACGGAATCACGAATTGGGTGAGGCACGCCGGCAACCCGATCGTGCGTCCGACGCCGGGAGGCTGGGATGCGGATGCCTGCTACAAGCCTTACGCCGTGCATGAGGATGGCCGTTGGATGCTCTGGTACAACGGAAGAAGCGGGTCGCTGGAGCAGATCGGCCTGGTCACGCACTCCGGGGACGATCTTGGATTTGTCCCTTCATAGGACCACGCCCCATTCGGTGAAATCTTAGCGTGGCACCAGGCGAAGATCGCCCAGCAAACCCGAGGGCAGCGCCTGCAAGTTCTCCATGTCTTGTGGTGTGAAGCGCTCGCCGTATCGACTGTTGAGGAGTCTGTAGTCAGGCGGGGCAACGCCCGCCATCTCGTTGATGGCTGTGTTGGCCACGAGAATCACGAGTTCATTGTCACCTTCCCGGAGCAGTTGTGTGACTTTCAAGGTGTACGGAGGATGCCAGACCGATCCGGCGCGCAGCCCGTTCACATAAACCACGGCCGCCTCGCGGACCGGCCCTTCAAACCAGCTCTGGATACCTTGGCTGTGCGTCGAGGTTCGCGGAACCGGCGTGCCCTCGCCAAAGTCGAGCCATAGATCGGCTCCGGGAGAGAGCATGGTCGCCGGCAGATCGACCGTTTTCTCATAGATCGCTTCACCGGAGAAGTACCGCGTATCTTCGCTGTCCGTCCAGGACCTCAGCCGGTCCATGTTCAGGGATCTTCCTCCCCGATTTATCCCGTTCAGGTTCACGGGCTGCGGATCGAGTTTCGCCGCGGGCTCGGGGTCCAGAAAAGTCACCTTCCAGCCCGTGCTGAGGTCAAGCGCTGGCGGCAGATTCTGCGCTGACGTGTTGCGCTCAGATACTGGGGCATGAGACGAGTGCCCGTCAAAGACCAAAATGCGCGAACCATACGGTTCGAGGTCCAGAGTCAACGTTGTTCCTGCTTCGTTGCGAGTTAAGCCGCCTGCAGGGTGGACCTCGCCCGTGAATGGATCCCACCACTTGGGATCGAGGCCGCGAACGCGAAACGCAGCCTGCGTATGGACAGCCTGGTTCCCCGTGTTGGCCAGAAAATAAATCCCCGCCCAGCCCGCGCTGCGATGGACGAAGCCGACGTCTGGCGCTGCGGGGGAAAAGATGACATCCGGCGGGTAGAGGCGGTGTAGGGTCGGTCCCAGCTCATGATCGACGTCGCTCACAAGGTGACCCGGAGCGGAAGATCCCTGGAATAGAGCCTGCGAAAGCTCGCGAATCCTCGGCGTTTCCGCGTCGGTGCCCGTCAATCCGGGGGCGAGCGCAGGCGCCCGGCCCGCGGCGATGAGGACGCCGCCCTGGCGCGTGAACTCGTCGAGCTTTTGAAGAGTGCCGAGCGGAATTCGCTCGACGCCGGGAAGGAGTACGATCCCATAGCGGTTGCCGCTCAACACCAGAACTCCACGCTCAATCTTCGCCACCCGATTGATCGCGGCGTCGTCCACAAAGTCAAAACCGTATCCGGCTTCGAGCAAGCGCGCGATCAGCGTGGGACCGAGCCGGTATACCATCGCCTCGCTGACCGACGTCTGGTTGCGGGTAAAATGCGCCCAGGCGTCGTCGGTCGGCAGGTAAAGCGCGACGTCATTCGCCGGCCTGCCCTGGCGCAGCATGAAGCTCACACGTTGGCAGTAACGTGCGAAATCGGGCATGACGAGCCACCAGGGGTTGTGCTGATTCAGCACCGAAGCGGCATAGAAGCTCCAGCCGGGCTCGCCGGCCTCGGGTGGAGAGTAAGGCCAACCGTGTCCGACGAGCTGGTTGATTCCTTCAAGGAAGTGGATGTCCGCTTCCGCCTTGAAGTCGAGCGGTGTAGCGCGGAAGGCAGGCGAGTGCAGCCATGTCCACGTCTCCGAAGAAGTCACTGGCTTGCCGTAAATGTGGCTTGCGGAAGACGCCCACCGCGTCGGCGCGAAGTTCTTCCAATGCGCGCCTTCGCCCTCCGGCAGATCGATCAGCGAATAACTGGAGAGCACGGCAGGCGGGGTGCCGTAGAGCTGGGCGCGAAACAGGGTGTGATGCCGCCGCGCCCAATCTTCCGTTGGCACGACGAAGTTTTCATTGAACAGTTCGGTGAGCGTCTCACCCCAGTCATGCCGGATCGCGCCCGTGTTTGGACCGATGTTGCCGACAAGAGCCGGCAAATAGGGCTTCAAGTCGTAGCCACGGCGTTTTTGGAATTGCTCGAGAAACCCTGTCGTCCAGTTGGAACCGTACACTTCGAGACTGTCACAGAAGATCGCTCGCGGAGGACGGATGGGGAAAGCCTGCAAGAGCCGGTCACCGACCGAGTGTAGATAGCTCTCCACAGCAACCCGGTCATAGTGGTCGACCACAAAGCCTTCGGCGCCGACCGCTGGCCGCTTCACCGTCTGACCCGTTCGGCTGGCGATGAAGAAAAGCAGCACGTGCGGTCCTTCGAGACCGGCCGGCACCGACACGGCGCCGTTCTCGGTCACCGATACTTCCCTGGCGCTTTCGGCGGCGTAATGGACGGCATCACCTTGCGCCTGGAAGACGGCGAGCAGACTCTCCCCGGCCTCGAGAGAAGGCAAGGGGTAGCGGTCGATGCCGGGTTTCACGCTCAGGATCGCGACCCGAAGTTGCCCGGCAGCATGCGCCGCGGTGACGCTTGGTCCTCCAAAAGGCCAACCGCTGCCCAGCGTCAGGTCCATGCGTAGGCCAAGCTTCTGGGCTTCGGTCGAAGCGAACCTGACCGCGTGAAGAAATTGGTCGGAGAGGTAGGGATAGTTCTCGAAGTTGTGGCCGGGATCATCGAGCGCCAGCGGATACACAGGCTGCACCTCGAAGCCGCCGATTCCGCCCGCCTTCATCAGTCGCATCTCGCGCTCGAGTTCCGCGTCCGTAACGGCGGGTCCGAACCACCACCAGCGAACCATGATCCTGGCATCGTCAGGTGGATGGACGAATGCTTCTCTCAGATCCCCGATACTCTCCGCCGGATCGGGATTGGCGCCGCAGCGAGCCGGCGGGCCTGCCAGCAACGCACAGACCGCGATCGCGAGAATTGTTAGCCGGCGTCTTGATTTCATCGTCCGCTCACCTCAGTCGTGGCTGTGACGGGCCGGTGTTCCCGAAAGCATAAGCAAAGGTGGTGGTGCCATGGCGTGAGTTCAGTGGCTGCCAGCTCGTCGCATGATGGTGGCGACTGCGAGCAGTTCCTCGTTCAGCGCACCGTCTATAGCGTACGGCTCGAGCGCCTGTGCGAGCGCCGATTCGAAAGCAGGCCGTCGATCGCCGAGGACTTCAGGTGACGTGTTGGACTTCGACAGCGCGCGCCCGATCAGGTCGGAAGCCGTAACGACATGGCTGTGAGGCAACGTGATCTCATCACTGACCTGGAACGGTGACCCTGCAAGCCACGCGTCGTGATCGATGTCGTAGCGGCGCGAGCCTCGATCCTCAGACCACGCGTTGCGTACCTCGTCGTAAGCCGCGAGCCACGGGTTGGCGTCCGTCTTCACCGTGCGTGACCCGCAGGTGACCACGGCACCGTCCCCGGTAACAATGCGATCGAGTGTGGCCAGGGCTACTTCGCGATCCATCCAGTGCAAGGCGCGCCCGATCATCACGAGGTGAAATGTCCCCACGCTCGCGGGCAAACCTTCGAGACGCCCCTCGATCAATTCGAGTTTGACGCCCGCGGAGATCGCCGCTGCCCGGGCGGCGCGGAGCATGGCCGGTTCGGGATCGACGCCGGTGCACGAGGCAACGTAAGGCGCGAACCCGATGGCCAGCAAGCCGGGACCGCAGCCGGCGTCGAGCAGGCGCATGTCGCGGGTGAGTGCCAGACGCTCCGCCATGACGGGGAAGAAGTCCCGCGGGTAAGGCTCGCGGAACGAGGCATAGAACGGAACTGTGGATTCGAAGCGGCCCATGGAAGTCAAGAGTTGACAGTCGACAGTAAGCAGTCGGCGGCGGGCAGTCGGCAGTGGGCGGTCAGCTATCAGCTATCAGCCGTCAGTGGTCGGTCGCCGGACTAGCCCCTGACCCCTGACCCGCGGACCTCAGCCATTGCTCCAGTTGATCGTGCCTCGTCAGGCCGGCGTGCTGCTTCACCAGGTGGCCGCCGAAGAACACGACGAAATTCGGGATACCCTGGACGTTGTAGCGCGCCGCGATCTGAGGGTATTTGTCCGTGTCGACCTTTAGCACCAGCGCCTTCCCGGCCATGTCGGCGGCAGTGCGCGCGACTTCGGGGGCCGCCGCACGGCAAGGACCGCACCACTCGGCCCAAAAATCCACCAGTACGGGCACCGTCGCCTCGCGCAGGACTTCGTCGAACAATACGTCATCGGCTGCGAGAGGCTCCGCGACCGGCGTCAAGGGCGATTTACAGGCGCCACATCGCACATCGCCCGTCAGGGATCTCACGGGGATTCGATTCTTCTGGCTGCAATGCTTGCAAGCACGAATCACAGGCATTCGCTTCTACCTCATCTGAATTGATGCCGAAAGTCAACTGCGGACGCATAGTGGCGATTCCTCCGGTACAGGGCGGGCCGAGTCGAGGATTAGAGCCTGCTTTGTTCAGTCGCCCGAGCGACCCTAATCTTAACGCCGAGATGACCGATCAAACAGTCATAAAGGATCGAGAATTACCAAACGAAACCGTCAGGTTATTCAAAAGCCGGGACTCAATTTTCAGGTGGCACGCCAGATTGTGGCGCGTGCAGCCGGACAGATTTTTCGAGTTTTCCACAATTGATGCGAGTTTTCCTGGTTGCATAGGTGACGTTCAGTTCTCGCTCTGCGTCTCTTTGGTTTCGAGGAGTCTTGCGAGGACACCTGCCTGAAGCGGAGCCGGCGCATCAAATAGAATTAGAGTACCGCTGCGCAATAGGGCGGGCTTTCGAGGGGGAATCGGGTGGACGTGCAGACAGTCCAGCAAAATAGTCCAGTAACTGTCGCTGTCGCGCCTGACCTGCGAGGACGTTTTCGGGCGACCTTCCGGTATCTGTGGACCACCGAGGTGCACGCCTACGCGTTCTCCATCGCCGCCAACGCCTTGCTCTCGTTCTTCCCCTTCGCTCTTCTGCTGGTGACGATTTGCGACGGCCTTCTGCACTGGCACGGCGCCTTTGAGGTGGTGGAACAGCTGCTGCGGGCAAATCTTCCCACCGGGGCGGACTTCGTGATCCGCAACTTGAACGCCGTGATGCGGGCGCGCGGGCGCGTTCAGGCCGTATCGGTGCTCCTGCTGTTCGTCACGAGTTCCGGCGTGTTCCTGCCGCTCGAAGTGGCACTGAACCGCATCTGGGGCATTCGGCGGAACCGCAGTTACGTGGGGAATCTCGCGGTGTCGGTGATGCTGGCGATCGGCATGGGACTACTGTCGCTGGGATCCGTGGGACTCGAGGCCGCGCTCGAATCGTTCGTTCCTGCAGGGGGCAGCCGGTGGCCGGCGCTGCAGGCAGTCTTCTCTCGCGCGATGCTCGAGACCGTTGCCGTCCCGCTGATGGTTGGCGTATTCTTCGCGATTTATTACGCTCTGCCCAATGCAAAAGTGCCCGTCGCACGGGTGCTGCCGGCAGCCGTATGCGCCGCGCTGCTCTCCGAGGTCGCCAGGGCGATCTTCACCTGGGCCCTGCCCGCGCTGCATTTCCCGGAAGTCTACGGGCCCTTCGCCATATCGGCCACACTGTTGATATGGTCTTTCCTGGGTTCGTTGATCCTCCTGGGGAGCGCTGCCTTGTTTGCGTTTGGCTTTGAGCTGGACAGGATGGGACGCCACGAAACGCAGCTGGCGAGCGGACGCATCCTGAGACTGGAACTCTGATGGCGGCGTCGGCCGAATTAGTCAACCTGCCCCACGCCCTCACCGAGATGTTGGTGAAACAGCGTGCTGACTACGAGCGTGCCGTGCGCGCCATCAGGTGGGGCGAGTCGCCGGTTTGGGCAGTCGGCTCTCCGCAATCGCTTCCCGCAGCGGAGACACTTCGCCATGGTTTCGAAGAGTTACTGAACCGGACGGTGCTCGTTGCTGACGCTGATTCTTTCGCCGATAGCGCATCGACGATGTTGCGTCCGGGCTCGGTGGTTGTGATTTTTCCGGACGCGCGCGCGCCGGCCCACGATCTGGCTCGGCTGGCGCGAAAGCGCGGCGCTCAGGTGCTGCTGGCGGGCGGGAGGCCGGATTCGCAGGCCACAGAAACCGCAGTGCCCGATGCGCAAGCGCCGCTCACGCTGCCTCTTCCTGCAGCAGGGGCGGCGGTGGAAGGGGGAATCGGCGGAGCCTGTCTGCAGCACGCCGCTGCGGCTCAACTGGCGCTGATTTGCGCGCGCCAGATGGCGCGTCCTCAGGCGAGGCTGGAGCGCCTGGAGAGCGACTGGCGTGACCTGCCGTCGCACCTCGACCGGCTTCTGTCTCAACTGAACGATGGCGTGGTTGCACTCGGGCGCGCATTGGAATCGCTCAGCCCGGTTCTGCTGGTGGGCGGCGGCCACTATGGACCGGCGGTTCGACGCGCGTCGGCAGAGGTTCGCCAGAGAACAGGCAGGCTGGCAATCGGGCTCGAGTTCGCCGATTTCGGTGCCGGCTGGGTTGACGTGATCACTGCACAATCGGCAGTACTGGTCGTTTGCGGTTCCACCGGGCGCGCCGCGAAGCTTTCGGTCGACCTTGCCGGATCGGTTAAGGCGCGCGGATGCCCGCTGTTCGTACTTACGGGAAGCAACCATTACGACCTGATCCGGCAAGGTCGTCTCAGTCTGATTCTGCCGGA
>JASHQD010000563.1 GCA_030037755.1 Terriglobia bacterium | reverse complement strand
TTTGTCGACTCTACGGGCGCCGCGACAAGGTCTGATCAGCCGACCGAAAGAACGAAGGCCGGTTATTCGAAGATCTGCGCGAGCGTCAATTGGAACCCTGGCAGGACGTCCCGCTCTTCGAAGCTATGGCCCGCATCGGCGCTGCGGACCTCGGGTTCCAATCTGCCAGGAAGATAACGGTAAGCCAGGCGGGTGTTGGGGTACAAGAGCCAAACCGCCTTCGTGCCGGCGGCCAGATACTGCGCCACCTTTAGCAGCAGGTCGGCAGCGCGATCGCTTGGGGACACAATCTCGATCGCGAGGTCCGGCGCGAGCGGCAACGGCACGCGCCCCAGATCGACCCCTTCCAGGCTCTCGGCGCTGATAAAGGCAATATCCGGCCGGCGAACGGTGTCCTCGCTCAATTGCAAATCCATTTCGCTCACCGCGCGTCCGAGCTTCCGCGCTTTGACGAAAACTCGAAGCCGGGCGTTGAACTCGTCCCGTATCTCGTTGTGGAACAGATTCGGTGAAGGCGACACGATCAGTTCCCCCTCGCTCAGCTCATAGCGCACTCCGGCAGGCTCGTCGAGCCCGACGTAGTCTGCGATACTCAGTAAGCTCTTGGTCGCCATCCCTCACCCTCGATTGGAGCATAACATAGACAAGGCCGGGGGACGCTCAGGGGGCGCGATTCGCCCGCTTTGGCACGGTCTCCTGACCGAGCCACGCCCGCGACCGAAAGGTCTCCATCGCAGCGACAAGGCCGGGAGAGTGACGCGGTCCGGAGACCTCGCCACAAACGAGGAGTTTTTTTGTGTCGTGGGGCTTTGCGCACTTGGATTGAGAGCTTGGGACTATTTGCCCAGGACGGTGTCAATCCCTGCGAGCAGCAACAGTACCTTGGAGGGTGGCAGCTTGCCCACGCGTTCGGTGAGGAGATCCTTATCGAGGCTGACGATCAGGGAAACGTTGGCCACGGAGGGTTTGGGCAGGCCGGTGAGACCTGCGGAAAGTTCAACGTTTCCCGGGGCCAGCGCCCACTTGAGGTTGCTGGTCAGCGGAACACAGACGACGGTGGCAATGCGGCTGCGATTCAATGCGTCGCCTTGCACGACGACGACCGGCCTTCGGAACCCTGGGCCCGACCCCGCCGGAGCCGGAAGGTCGGCCCACCAGACCTCGCCCTGGGAGATTACCACTCGCTTCGCTCCAGGATTCGGTGGGCGAGGGAGGAAACGAAGGCATCAGGGGATTCGCCCGCCTCGGCACAAGCCCGGTTCATCGCTTCGGTAACCTCGTCCGGCGCGTGGCGCGCCAGGTACTCCTTGAGGGCCTCGCCGTACAACCGGCTGCGCGACTTCTTCGTCCGGCGCGCCAAACGCTCCGCGCCCTGGTAGATTTCATCGGGGATCGATATCGCTGTCTTCATACCATTAGTATAACCAGGTCCTGGCAACGGTGCAAGCCTGGCCTCGAGAAATCAGTTGACAAGCGCGACGTAGTGTGCTAGGCTCTGTTTCTCCCCCGGAGAGAATCGGAGTCCAGCCATGCTCCGCCACCGTACAACTTTGACGGCGCTCAAGCTGTGCCGCCCTAAAGAGCGGCGCTACTCGCTCAAGATCTGCCGCCCTGAAGAGCGGCGCGACTCTCGATTGAGGACTGCGGTGACCGATTCAGGTTCAACCATCGCCGGCCTGGCATCGATAGCCCTGAAGTCAGGAATAGCGCAGGAACTTCCGCGCTGTTCCGGGCGTCCCCACGGCCGCCGCGCCGGCGGCCTGCGCCGGCCGCGTTCCGGCGCCTGGGAAGCCAGGTCTAGCCGACAGCCAGTGGCCTACTTCGTGAAAGACACCTTGAAAGACTCAACAATCGCGCAGCGCCAAAGCTGGAATGTCGTGTCGAATCAGAAGGATGTAGAGACTTCTGAGGAATACAGCGTAAATGACGTGTACGGGTGTTTACAAGACCTGAGTTTTCTGGAGTTCGCATCTCTCTGATCCAGCGGCGCTTGACTTCCATTCTAGCCGACAATCCTAAACCTACAGTCGAAAAAACACGTAAAAATACGCGAATTCAGACACCCACCGCCCAAAGTATTCCTCTCTTTGGAATCAATGACATACACGGAACGTGTCGGCTAGGCACGAACCCGGAATCTCCTTTGGAATCAGTAAAACGGTCCCAAAAGGCAAATTTAAAATCGGCATGTTACCTAGCCGGTATACAGGAACCGGCATCTCACATGGAATCAGCAGCCTGCATGATTATTGGCCTGAGCCCGCGCAAGATCGAAAATGCAAATTCGCGCCAATTGCGCGCCGGGCTGCCGTCAAAATACCCTTTAAAAACGGCAAAAATGGGAGTCAAGGCGAAAGATCGATGCCGGGAGATTACCCGTCAGTTAACTCGGCCACAACGGTCGACAGTTGACAGTCAACAGTTCAGAGAAAGCAGTCTGGCAGCCTCCGCTCCGCGGTCGATGGGCTGTAGCTTGTCGGAGGACCAGACCTGGACTGTCAACTGTGGACTGTCAGCTGTAGCCTTGAGTCTCTCGAACTCGAACCCCGATTCCCGGGCCCCGTTCTTCGCTATACTGGCACTTCGAGGAGGAAACACACGAATGGCGCCACCCAAGGTCTACAAGAACTTCATCAACGGCGAGTGGGTCGACTCGGTCAGCCGCGAGTCGTTTGAGAACCTGAACCCCGCCAATCACGGCGAACTCATCGGACTATTTCCGCACTCCACGCCCGAGGACGTGAATCGCGCCGTCGCCGCGGCTCGCGAGGCTTTCCGGTGCTGGCGGCTGATGCCGGCTCCAAAGCGCGGCGAGATCCTGTACCGCGCGGCGCGTCTGCTCCAGGAGCGCAAGGAAGCGATGGCCGAGCAGATGACGATGGAGATGGGCAAGGTGCTGGCCGAGACGCGCGGGGACGTACAAGAGGCCATCGACATGACCTTTTACATGGCCGGCGAAGGACGCCGCCAGTTCGGGCAGACCACGCCATCGGAACTCGCCAACAAGTTCGCCATGACCGTGCGCAGTCCGCTGGGCGTCTGCGGCATGATCACGCCCTGGAATTTTCCTATGGCGATTCCCTCGTGGAAGATCATGCCGGCGCTGATCTGCGGCAACACGGTGGTGATCAAGCCGGCGCAGGATACGCCGCTTTCCACCTACAACCTGGTGCAGGTGCTCGAAGAGGCCGGTATCCCGCGCGGCGTGGTGAACCTCGTCTGCGGCTTCGGACGCGAAGTTGGCGTGCCGATGGTCGATCATCAGGACGTCCGGGCCGTTTCGTTCACTGGGTCTACAGAAGTAGGCCGAGCGGTTTCGATCGGATGCGCCCCCACGTTCAAGCCTGTCTGTCTTGAAATGGGCGGCAAGAACGCCATGATCGTCATGGACGACGCCAACCTGGAGCTGGCGCTCGAAGGCGCGGTCTGGGGATCGTTCGGAACCACGGGCCAGCGCTGCACGGCCACGAGCCGAATCATCGTGCACAAGGAGATCTACCCGCACTTCTGTGAGCTGCTGGTCGACCGCGCTCGCGCGTTGCGCGTCGGCAATGGACTCGACAAATCCGTCCAGATGGGCCCGCTGGTCAACGAGAGCCAGGTCAAGACGGTGGACGGCTACGTTCAGATCGGCAAGAGCGAGGGGGCGAAGCTGCTCACGGGCGGCGAGCGCCTGGCCGACGGCGATCATGCGAGCGGATGGTTCTACGCGCCGACGATCTTCGGCGATTGCCAGCCCAGGATGCGCATCGTGCAGGAGGAGATCTTCGGACCGGTCGTCTCGCTCATCCCGGTCGGCAGCTTCGAAGAAGCTTTGGACGTGGGGAACGATGTTGTCTACGGGCTGTCATCCGCCATCTACACGCGCGACGTCAACAAGGCGTTCCACGCCATGCGCGATCTCGAGACCGGCATCGTCTATGTGAACGCGCCCACCATTGGGGCGGAAACGCATCTGCCGTTCGGCGGCGTCAAGCAGACCGGAAACGGTCATCGCGAGGCTGCCATCACGGCACTGGAATTCTACTCGGAATGGAAGACGCTCTATATCGATTACAGCGACCGGTTGCAGCGGGCGCAGATCGACAATCAGTAGTCCGTCGGTATGTCAGTGGCCGGGTTACGTCAGTTTGGTCCCGGCGCTGGCGCACTTCAAAAGGGGACCGGTCCCGTGGGAGACCCATCGGGACCGGTTAGCTGACCGGCTGGGGGACCGGTGACAGCGAAGCGCTAAAATCGCTGGCTCGTCTCCGTCAGGATGTGCTCGAGCGCGGAGCGGTCGGGGATCGAAATGACGGAGCCTTTCAGTTGCACCAATTGATGATGTTTGAACTCGCCCAGCGTGCGCGTGACGGTTTCGCGCGATGCGTTAATCAACTGTCCGATTTCTTCGTGGGTCAGGGTGAGCACGCCGCGCACGCCCGGGCCGACCTTCTTGCCGTCGGCTGTCCAGTCCAGCAGGAATCGAGCCAGTTTCTTGGGCGCCGAACCGGCCAGTCCGATCGATCGCACCTGCTCGCAGGCGGTTTCGTAACTGGTTGAGAGCTGCTGTGCCGCTTTTAGGGAGAGCTCGCCATGGTCGCGCA
>JASHQD010000562.1 GCA_030037755.1 Terriglobia bacterium | reverse complement strand
GAAAGTCTCGAGGAGCTGCTCGGTTCCGAAGGCTACGCGCTCGATTCCGCCGGTACGGCCGAGGACGGCATCAAGCAGGCGGGCGAGCGGCCTTTCGATCTCGCTCTGGTGGACGTCAATCTGCCCGATTCGAGCGGCATCGAGGTCCTCAAGGTCCTGAAGCGCGAGAGCCCCGACACCGGCGTCATCATGATCACCGCCTACGATTCGAGCCAGACGGCATTTCAGGCCTCGAAGGAAGGTGCCGAAAGCTACATCACCAAGCCCTGGGATAACGACAAGCTGTTGCTCGAGATCGAAAGTCTGCTGGACCGCTCGCGGCTGCGCGCCGAGAACGTCCAATGGCGGCGGGCGCTCAAACAGTACGGTCTGCCGGGAATCGTCGGCAAGAGCCAGGCGATGCAGAAGGTCTTCGACCTGATTATGCAGGTGGCTCCGAGCCGCGCAACGGTGCTGATCCAGGGCGAGAGCGGCACCGGCAAGGAACTGGTTGCCAAGACGATCCATGTCACCAGCCCGCGCGCCGATCGGCCCTTCGTGCCGGTCAATACGGGCTCGCTGCCCGTCGATCTGCTTGACAGTACACTGTTTGGCCACGTCCGCGGGGCGTTCACCTCGGCCGTGGCGTCAAAGCGCGGCCTGTTCGAGGTCGCCGATCAGGGTACTATATTTTTCGATGAAATCGGCACCATCGGCGTCGAGACCCAGACCAAGCTGCTGCGCGTGATCCAGGAGCGCGAGTTTATGCGCCTGGGCGGCACCGACACTGTCAAGGTCGATGTGCGAATCGTGGCCGCGACGAACGTCGATTTGCGACGGCTGGTCGCGGAGAATAAATTTCGCGAAGACCTGTTTTACCGTCTGAACGTTATTGCGATTACCCTGCCTCCGCTGCGCGACCGCAAGGAAGATATCCCGCTGTTGCTCGAACATTTCCTGACGCGCTTTGCCCGCGAGAACGGCCGCGGCGATCTACGGTTTTCGCCGGAGGCGCTGAAGCTTTTGCTCGATCACGACTGGCCCGGCAACGTGCGCGAGCTCGAAAACGCCGTCGAGCGGGCGGTAGTACTGTCGTCCGGGCCGGTTCTGCAGGCGGGATTGCTTCCCGAGCAGATCTCGCAGAATGGAAACCATCGCCAGCACGGAGGCGCGATGACCGGCTTTGAAGATCTCGATGGGCACTCTTTGTTCGAGATCCTGGAGAATTACGAACGTGGAGTGATTCTGGAAATGCTGTCGCGCAGCAACTGGAGCCAGACGGAGGCTGCGGAGCGGCTGCGCATTCCGCTGTCGACGCTGAATCAAAAGATCAAGCGCTTGCAGATCGACGTGAAGCGGCACCGCAATTCGGAGCTGACATCGGAGCGCGCGGGGGTCTTGTAACGCGGGCGTCCTGCCCGCGTGGGGCGCGGCTGAAGCCGCGCCCTTTCGCGCAGGAGGGAGAAAGTCTGGCCGGATGGCGCAGACCTTCTCGCGCGAGTCTAAGAGGTCTCTGAAAGCCAGACAAGGTCTGCGCCATCCGGCCGAGCGATTTTCTGGCACGGATGTAAGCAGACAAAGGCCGGAGGTTACTCCGGCCCCTGGCTTCTCTTCATTCCAACACTGCTACCCTGGGGAACCCTGAAGTCCGGTGACGCGACGCCCAACCCCTGACCATTGGCCCCTGACGCCTGACTACGGCTTCACCCGGAACACCACGTTGCTCTTGAGCGTCCCGTGCGGCGTGATCACCTGCACATAGCCAGTGGTGGCTCCGGTCGGCACCGTCGTCGTGATCAGCGAGCTGGACTTCACCGTGAACGTCGCGGCTGTGCCGTTGAAGGTGACGCTGGTGGCGCCGACGAGATTCGTGCCCAGAATCTTGACGGGTGCTCCCACGTTGCCGGAGGTGGGTTCTGTTTCCACAAACGGGCCGAGGCCCACCGACAGGCCGAACACGGTGCCATCGCCGTAGAGGCCGCCCTCGGTCGTTGTGCCGTAAATTAGTCCGTTCGTATCCTGGAGTAACGCGCCAAGGTAGGGCTCTGCGCCGTTCGAGGAGTCGAAATTGACCAGCGTGCTCAGCGTGCCGCCGGTCGTGGGGATCTCGAAGATTGTTCCGTCGCCACTGCTTCCCCCATAGTACGTTGTCCCGTAGAGATTTCCATCAGTGGCTTGGAGGAGCCCAGATTTCGGTTCCGAGCCATCGGGGCAACTTCCACCCTCAGTGCAAAATGTATACAGAGTGGTGAGCGTGCCTGCTGGTGTCATTTTGAACACCGTCCCGCATCCATATGTACAGGATGAGCTGCCACCGCCGTTGGTTACCGAGTAGAAGTTCCCGTCAGTGGCCTGGATCAGCACTTGGCTAGGCCCGTTGCCGTCCGCGCAGTTGGTTTGCGAACAAAACGTGTACAGCGTGGTCAGCTCGCCGGTAGACGTGATTTTGAAGACTGTGCCGGGATAGGGTTGGGCGACGCCACCGTAGACCGTTGTCCCGTAAAAGCTCCCGTTCGTACCCTGAACCAACCGTGCCTGAGGTTCAAACCCATCCGTGCAACCGCTCTGCGAACAGAAGTTGTAAAGCGTGGTCAGTGTTCCACTCGGTGTGATCTTGAAAACCGTACCGCAGCCCGCTTCGGAGCAGGGGGGATTATTCGCGCCACCATATGAAGTAGTGCCGTAGAAGTCTCCACCGGGTCCCAGGGCAAGTCCTGCGTAAGGCTCGTTGCCGTCTGCGCAGTCGGCGAGCGAGCAAAAATTGTGCAGCGTCGTCAGTTGGCCGCTCGACGTGATCTTAAAGACAGTTCCACAGCCACCGAAGTAGCAACCGCCGTAGGCTCCGCCAAGATACGTTATCCCATAGAAGTTCCCATCCAATCCTTCTGATAACTCATCCAACGGCTCTGCGCCGTCGGCACAATTAGGCTGAGAGCAAAAGTTGTAGATCGTGGTTAGCGCCCCGCTGGGACTGATCTTGAAAACCGTCCCCTCGCCGTTGAGTCCGCCCAGAGTTGTCGTCCCGTATAAGTTACCGTCGGTGCCTTGTACCAGACCGTTCACGGGAGAGCTGCCGTCTGCCCCGTCGAAGCTGAACAGCGTGGTGAGGGTCTGCGCTTTCAACGTAGCGGCAGCAGCACACACGACGAGGACCACAAACGCCTTCCTGCACAATTGGGCTATCCGTGCACCCGCTTGGCTGTCCAGTTGTATTCTGTAAGCCTGTCTTCGAAATCCTACATTCATAACCCCTCCTTAAGTTGTGCTGCGTGGTTGCCACGAGCCGGGTCTGACCTGCATTGCGTTGGGCCGGAGCCTTGGGCTAGAATCGCCGCAGGCTCCCGGCCCGGCGCGACCGTTAACGGCGTGTGGCGCGCCCACCTTCGATCAGAGCCGGTTCGCGAGTCTTTAGGAAAACCATAGAAATTTCAGAAGAACTTCTTAGGGGGGCTATGTCTCTGGAAACGGAGCGCTTCTACGAATTTGGCCCGTTTCGCCTCGACGCTGGGGAGCGCCTACTCTTTCGTGACAGTGAGCGCGTTGAGCTTGCGCCGAGGGTGCTCGACACGCTTATTCTGCTTGTTGAGAATCATGAACACCTGGTCACAAAAGACGAGCTGATCCGCAAGCTTTGGCCGGATACTTTTGTCGAGGAGAGCAACCTCACCTTTAACATCTCGACGCTCCGCAAGGTGCTCGGCGACGATCGTAACAATGGAAACAGGTTCATCGAGACCGTCCCGAAGCGCGGGTACCGCTTCATCGCTGCGGTTCGATTGTCGGGGCCCGCGAAGGCGATTACCGAACGGAACCCACTTCAGGGCGCCGTTCTCAGGCCTTCAATGCGTCGAAGGTGGCTGCTCTGGTTTGGCGCGGCCGCTTTGGCTGCTATAGGAGGAGTGGCGTTTGCCGATCGGATCACCGGTCCACTGCTTCCGCCGACGGTCTCTACCTACACGCGCCTCACTCGCGACGGTTCCGA
Organism: Terriglobia bacterium; assembly: GCA_030037755.1. Classification (GTDB taxonomy): domain Bacteria; phylum Acidobacteriota; class Terriglobia; order UBA7540; family UBA7540; genus Gp13-AA77. The sequence goes on along the minus strand of JASHQD010000562.1, from coordinate 149 downwards.
AAAAGACTCCAGCAGCGCGGTGCTGACGGACGGGCTGAATATCTATTACGTGCAGCAAAACGACAAGACCCTGGCCGTTTCATCCGTGTCGAGCCTCGGCGGAGAACCTGCGGCTGTCGCGACGTTCTCTACCGGAGTCGAACTGGAAG
>JASHQD010000561.1 GCA_030037755.1 Terriglobia bacterium | reverse complement strand
GTAACCAGCGCGAGACCGCCAAACATTGCGCGTGGCAGCTGCGAGGTGGGATGCCGGGTTTCTTCCGCGAAATAGATCGGAGCGTACCAACCGTCGTAAGTCACCACGATGGACTGAATGGCCAGTACCAAGGCGCCTAAGAAACTCACGGTGGGCGCCGGTGGAAGGGGCGCAGTACCAACCGGCTTGTGGATTAGGAAGCAGCCCAGCACCAGGCCGATCAAGGCAATCGCGGCCATCGCCGATGCGGCTTGCTGCACGCGCGCACTCAGGCGAACACCGAACCATTGCATGGCGGCGAATGCCATGATTGCGGTGGCAGCTACTGCCGGGGCGATTCGCCTGATCCCGGGAACCAACCGCTCGAGAAACTCGACTGCGGCCATCGCCGCGTAAGCGGCAGGGGCGACGTTCGCCAGAAAATCGGACCAGCCGACTGCGAATCCGGCGTGCTCGCCCATGGCTGCGCGCGCGTAAACATAAAAGCCGCCCTCCCGTGGCAGCATGGCGGCCAGCTCAGAAACGTTGGCGGCACCTAAAGCAGCGTAAACAGCACCGGCAAACCACATCAGTATGATCAACCGGGGCTCGCGAAGGTAGGATGCCACCGGCCCCGGCTGGCGCAGAATGCCCACGCCGAGGGTGCTCCCAATGGACACGGCGATGCCGAACAATAGTCCCAGCACCGGAAGCAGCGAGATGCGCGTGGTGGTGCTGGCCGTGGATGACGCCATGGGGAACAACCGAATGTATCACCGGCTCCGGTCTCTAGCCAGACTGTGCACCTGTGTATTTACTTGACGGTGTGGGCTTGCGAGTATCCCGGCAGGCCGTTCGGCTGCAAGGTGGGTTTCCGAACCGCAGGGATAGTGCCTAGTTCGATAGGCTACTCGTAGCGGAGCGCCTTCATGGGATCGAGGCGCGAGGCGCGGCGAGCGGGCAGGTAGCTGGCGGCGAACCCGATGGCAGCAAGGATGAGCACCGTCAGCGCCAGCGTGATCGGGTCGCGCGGCTTGAGCCCGAAGAGCATCGAGGTGGCGACTTTGCTTCCGGCGAGCGTGAGCCCGAGTCCGACGGCCAGGCCGACGGCGACGAGGATCGCCACTTCGCCGAGGATCAGCCGGATCACCCCGGCGCGTTGCGATCCGAGTGCCATGCGGATGCCGATTTCGTTCGTGCGCTGGGCCACCGTGTAGGAGATCACGCCGTACAGTCCGACGGCCGCGAGGAGCAAGGCGAGCGCGCCGAAGAATCCGCAGAGGGTGGCCATCTCCTCATCCTGAAGCAGCGAATCGTGAACCTGGGTGCGAAGCAGCTTGAATTGGATGTTGATCGCAGGATTCACGGCGCTAATTTGGTCCTTGACGGAACTCAGCAGGCCGGAGAACCCGCCTCGCGAGCGAACCAGGAGGTGCGGCCCGGCGAACAGTTGCGGTTCATCGAACTGCGCCCGCGCGAAGTACATGACCGGCACCATGGGCTGGTGCATGTCTTCATAAACGGAATCCTTCACCAGTCCGACCACCTGGTAGTAACGCGCGGGTTTTCCCGGCGGCGCCCAGACGCGGATCTGCTCGCCGATGGGGTGCGTCGAGCCCGCAAGGAATTTCTGAACGAACGTCTGGTTGACGATCGCAACCTTCGGCGAGGTTCCGCCGTCGCTCCGGGTGAAATCGCGCCCGGCAATCACCGGAATCTCCATGGTGTCGAAGTACCCCGGGCTGATGTAGTCCTCCCAGGATGCGCCGTTCGGATGATCGCCCTTGTCGTCCAGCACCCAGTCATTGCTGCTGCTGTCGCTGACGGGGGAACGTTCGGAAATCGCGGCGGCGGCCACACCAGGCACAGCGCGAATGCGTTCCAGGAGATTCTGTTCCAGGTTCGGGCCCTCCGCGACGGTGAGGTTAAGAGGACTGGTGTCCAGGCTGGCGACGAGCACGCCGTCTTGCTGGAAGCCCGGATTGCGCGTCATCAGATTCTGGAGGCTGCGCGCGAAGAGCAGAGCGCCCGCAAGCAGGACGACCGAAAGGGCAACTTGCGCTGCGACCAGGATGCGCTGCAGACGGAAATGTTCACGGCCGGCGGTCATGCGTCCACCGGCTTTCAGCGCGGCACCCGGATCGACATTTCCCGCGCGCAGGGCGGGCGCCAGGCCGAAGAGCAACGTCGTCAAGACGGCCAAAGCAGCGGCAAAACCAAGCACGCGCCAGTCCGTGGGCATATCGAGAAAGACCTGGTTGTCCGGCGTACTGACGAACGCGATCAGCGCCCGGCTAAGCGCCGCCGCGAGAAAACCGCCGGCCACAGCGCCGGCAACGGCCACAAGCGCGCTCTCCGAGAGCAACTGGCGGATGAGGCGGGCGCGCGAGGCTCCCAACGCCAGGCGCACAGCGACCTCGCGTTCGCGGGCGCTCGCGCGGGCGAGAAGCAAGTTGGCAAGATTCGCACAGGCGATCAGCAGAACAAGACCGGAGAGTCCGAGCAGGAGATAGAGCGGGTCCGACGCGTCCTGCCGCATATTCGAGAATCCGTTGGCCGCGGGCCGCGTTTCCAGCTTGTATCCCAGATAGTGCTTCACGCCTTCGGCGTCGTATTGCGGCGGAACGGTCTCGTGCATCGCGGCAGGAGCGAACGACTCGAGCTGCGCGCCGGCCCGGGTGAGGGTCCAGCCCGGGTTGAGGCGGCCGATGAGCGCCAGCCACCACGTCTCGTGCGACCGGGGGCCGTTGATGAAACTGTACTGGGCGTTGATCAGAGGCTCCGCACAGATCGGTACGGCCAAATCGAAGCGATCGCCGACCGAGACGCCGAAGAAATAGGGCGGCGTCACTCCGATGACCGTGAAAGGATGGCCTTCGAGCGTGAGCGTCTTGCCGATCACCGACGGGTCGCCGCCATAACGGTGCTGCCAGAACGCGTAGCTCAGGTCCACGGCTTCCGAACACCCGGATTGCACGTCTTGCGGATCGTCGGCTGGGGAAATCAGACGCCCGAGGATCGGCTGTACGCCCAGCACCTGGAAGAACTGGCCACTGATCCAAATGCCCTGCGCCTCGTCGACCTCGCCGCCCTTGGCCAGGTTGAATCCGGTGCTGCCCCAGGCGGCGATCGACGAAAAGGCCTGCTGGCGCTTCTGGACTTGCTGCCACAACGGGAAGGTAAACTCGCTGTACGACCCGGTGAAGTTGCCGCTACCCCAGTGGCTGGTGTTGAGATGGACGATGGCGAGGGTGCTGGGGTCCTGAACAGGCAGGGTGCGCAGCCGGACGGCGTCGATCAGTTGGAAGATGGCGGCGTTGGCCCCGATGCCGAGAGCGAGCGTCAGGATAGCGACCGCGGCGAAGCCGGGCGACTTGGCCAACATGCGTACCGCGTAACGCAAATCCTGCCAGAGTGTTTGCATACTCCCCCTCATGAATCGTGGGTTGGGCTCGATCCGGTCCGAACCCTCCGGAAGGGCAGTTTGGGTGCCAGAACTGACCGGCCGCCGTCGTCAGCTAACCTATTTGTCCGGGGGACTTTAACTTCGGGTCGAGCTGAGCTGATCGAGACCCCCTGACCGGGCTCGCGTCCGCAACCGGACACGCCCGGCGCGTTAGTGGACGCGTCCGCGGCAGTCACCGCCTTCGCACGCGGCTTCAATGCCCGGCAAGCCAGGAATGGGGTGTTAAGACTCAGCCATCGACTTTCGATTTCTGTCGATTTCATGCACATTTCTGCAGGAAATCGCAACTTTGGCGATTTCGATGCAGCCCCTGTTTTATTGATTCTAAAGGACATTCCAGCTTTGGGTCTAGCCCCCACTTTTGACTTAAATCATTCATTCCATGAGACATTCCAGCTT
>JASHQD010000560.1 GCA_030037755.1 Terriglobia bacterium | reverse complement strand
ACGCTAGCCTCGCTGCCGGAGTCGGCTGCCGGGGCAGATTGCGCCCGTAGACCGACCGCGCACAGGAGACACGCTACCGCAACCACCGCCGAAATTCGCCGCTTCGTCATAAAGCCTCCCCCCACCGATAGTGGGAAAACTCATCTTCTCGAAGGCATCCAGGGTCTCAACTGAATCACCCTTTGATTGCATTCAGCCTATAAGCGGAAACGGAGGACAAAAAACCGCAAACGCCGGAAAGAAATTCTTGGGCAGGACGACCAAGGGTTAACGTGGGATCAAAGCACGCCGTGCGAGGGAGAGTTGGCCGGCGTCGTAGCCCGGGTGCGTAGGCCATCTGAAGGTGAACCGCGCGAAGGAATCCTGCTCATGATCGCGCGGCCCACTTGTTCGTCCATTCGGCAGCTTTGCCGGGTTTGCCCCAGGCTTGGTAAAGCTGGATGAGCCATCGGTGGGCCAGGTCCAGGTGGTAGCGATCCGGGACGGTGATTCGATCTTTGCGGGCGAGCATGCCCTGACAGCCTTCGAGCAGCAAGGGTTCAGCCTCGGCGTGTTTCTTCTCTCCCGCGAGGCTTTCGCCCAGCAGGCTCGCGGCGCGGTATCGTTGCCAATCGTCAGGTTGGACCTTCTTCTCCGCCTCCAGCGCTTCGCGTGCCAGAGGCTCGCTCTGTGCAAACTTGCCCTCCGACACATACGCGAGAGCAAGATCGGCCTCCGCAGCAGCTATCGTGTCCGGACTCTCGGAGCCAAGCGCATGGCGCAGTCCGGCGAGAGCCTGGGCGGCAGAGGTCGCCGCCAGGGCGTATTTGCCCTCGCGTTGGTACAGGGACGCAAGACCGGAAATGGTTTCAAACGTGCCCACATGTTCGGCACCCCGCACTCGACGCACCATCTCCAGAGTGCGGCCGAACAGTGCCTCGGCCGGTGCGTATTTGCCCTCCTCGCCGTAGACGGCGGCCAGATGGTTCATGTCAGTCAATGTGTTGGGATGCTCGGGGCCAAAAACGCGGCGCCCGATCTCTATGGCTCGGCTCAGTAGCGCCTCAGCCTGCGCGTACTTGCCCTCGTCCTCGTAAACGCTGGCCAGAGTCTCCGCGGCATCCAGCCTCTCGGGCTCAATCTCCAAGAGCTGGCGGTCGAGCGCCTCGGCCTGCGCGTACTTGCCGTCGTATTCGTAAGCGTTGGCCAGATTGCTCATGGAACGCAGCGTCTCGGGATGCCTGGGGCCTAGCGCCCGGCGGTCGATCTTCATGACCTGGCTGAAGAGCGCCTCAGCCTGCGCGAACTTGCCCTCGTCGCCGTAGATGATGGCCAGATCGTTCATGGAGCGTAGCGTGTAGGGATGCTCAGGACCCAACACTCGGCGACGGATATCCAGGACCTGGCTGTGGAGCGCCTCGGCCTGCGCGTCCTTGCCCTCGTGGTAGTAAACGTTGGCAAGATTGTTCATGGAGCTTAGCGTATCGGGATGCTCGGGACCGAGCACGCGGCGACGGATCTCCAGGGCCTGGCTGTGGAGCGCCTCGGCCTGCGGGTACTTGCCTTCCTGGTAGTAAACGGTGGCCAGATTGCTCATGGAGGTCAGCGTATCGGGATGCTCGGGACCGAGCACGCGGCGGCGGATCTCCAGGGTTTGTTTGTCCAGCTCCTCGGCCTGCGGGAACTTGCTGCCTTCGTCCATATAGACAAGGGTCAGATCGTTCATGGAACGTAACGTTTCGGGATGCTCGCGACCTAAGACGCGCCGCCGCAAATCGACCGCCGCCTCGAGCTGCGTCGCCGCCTCCGGGTATAGCCCGAGGTCGGTGTAGGTCGTCCCGATGGTGTTCCGAATCGCCGCCTCCACCTCCGGCTGCTTCTCGAATTTGCCCTGGATGCGCTGCGCCGCCTGATCCAGCACCGTTCGCACCGTGATGTTGGGATCGGGCTTCGACTGGTTGTAGGCGCTTGCCTGCCCCAGCAGATCCTTCTGCAAAAAATCATTCACCGCCTGCGCGATGGCCGTTTCTTGCTTGGCTCGCGCTTCCGCCCGTCGCGCCTGCACCGCCTCCCAGGTGCTGGCTACGACGCCCGCGGCCAACACCACAAACACCGCGGCCACTCCTACGACCAGCGCTTTGTTCCGCCGGGCGAACTTCCGGATTTGATACGTGGTGCTGGGCGGGCGCGCCGTGATGGGCTCGTCGTGCAGGTGACGGCGAAGGTCCGCCGCCAGCTCGGCGGCTGAACCGTAGCGCCGCGTCTTATCCTTCTCCAGCGCCTTGCCCACGACGGTCTCGATGTCGCCGCGATAGCTGCGATTCACCGAGCTGAGCGCGCTGGGCTCTTCCTCCCGAATGGTCCGCACCACCTCGTGAAGCTGGCGTCCGATGACGTACGGTCCTTTGCCCGCCAGTAGCTCGTAAAGAATCACTCCCAACGCGTACACGTCGCTGCGCGTGTCAATCTCCTCGGGATCGCCGAGCACCTGCTCCGGACTCATGTAGGCCAGCGTCCCCACCAGCTGCCCGATATCGGTCTGCCGCGTGGCGTGGGCGTCCGAGTCGGTGAGGCGCGCCACGCCGAAGTCGAGAATCCTCGGCTGGCCCGATTCCTCCACCAGGATGTTGGCCGGCTTCAAGTCCCGATGGATCAACCCGCGCTGGTGCGCGTGCTGTACGGCGTCGCAGATCCTGGCTACCAGTTCCAGCCGCTGACGGGTACTGGGCTTGCGATGTTCGCAGTAAGCCAGCAGGGTCTCGCCATGCACCAGTTCCATGGCGAAGTAAGGCTGGTTTCCGGCCCGGCCGGCCTCATAGATTTGCGCGATGCCGGGGTGCTGCAGGCGGCCGAGCGCCTGTGCCTCGTTCTCGAAGCGCCGTAGCATCTCCGCGCTGGCGTATCCGGTGCGAATCAGCTTCAGGGCCACGGTGCGATGGGGCAAATCCTGCTCGGCCTCGTAGACCGCGCCCATCCCGCCCTCGCCGAGCAGTCGCAGGATGCGATAGTGCCCGATGCGGGCGGGCGCGTGCTCCTCGACGTCCGCGGCCGAGGATACGGCGCCTGGCCACGCGCCCGGTTCGACATCGCAGGTAACGTCGGTCGCGGCCTTGCTGGCGGGTCCCACTTTGAGACGGTCAGCGTCGGGATAGGTCCCCAAATGTGCCAAGGTCTTCTCTCCAGTCTCGATTAAAGAGAGCTTCACCTAAACGAGATCGCCCTTTGATTGCATTCAGCCTATAAGCGGAAACGAAGGACAAAAAACCGCAAGGGCGCAAAGAAATCCTTGGTCAGGAAGGCGAAAAGGAGTTAATAGTCCAAACGCAACGACTGGAAAATCGATTGAAGATGCCCGACGAAATGGGATAATGAA
>JASHQD010000559.1 GCA_030037755.1 Terriglobia bacterium | reverse complement strand
AGCTGTCCGAAAGTCCGGCAGAAGCGGCCACGGACTGATTCGGTCGCCGGTTGCCGGTAGTCGGTTCGTGGATCGTTGACGCATGTTCACGCTCCAGGGTCGACGATCTACGATCCCCGGGAATCAACAACCAATAACCGGCAACCGACGACCGGCAACCGAAAATGGCTTTGGCTGATTTCCTCATTTCTGCGACTGCCTCGCAAGTCTGGCGACAACAGACTGCATTCAGGTGGTTTAGCTTGGCTGATTATCGCCACGAGCGCCGGGACGGGCTCGAACGGTGCCGTGATCTCGCGATAAAGCTGCTCGGCCGCGCCCGGCTCCTGTCCGAGCAGCCGCGACTCGACCGAGCCTAGCAGACGAGGCGACCGCTGATGCGGCAGATTGCGGCTGGTCCGCCACTTGCCGCCTGGCGAGCGCGGTCCGGTGGACTGGGCGGAGTTGGCGCGACTGGCCGCTGTCCGGGCGGGTGTTTTCGCGATCCGCCGCCTGGCGGCGGGTTTCGCGGAGGCCTCGGGACCCTTCTTTTTCTTGCGAAAACCCTCGAGGATCTCGCGTTTCGTGGAAGTATCCGGAACCAGCCTTGACGTGTGTATTCCCATGAAAGTTATATTCCATGAGTGGATTGGGAGGTCGAATACACGGACGAGTTCGAGGCCTGATGGAACACCCTTACCGAACACGACCAGGAGGACGTAGCATGGCGAAGAACTTCAGGTTGCTTCACGAGAAAATGTCAACGGAGGCTCGCGATCGCGCCCAGGAGAGGGCCGAAGGGATGATGAGGGAAATGGCGCTGGACGAGCTGCGCGCGGCTCTCGATCTCACTCAGGAGCAACTGGCCGAAATTCTTCGCGTGAAACAGGCCGCGATCTCGAAGGTGGAACGGCGGTCCGACATGTTCATCAGCACGCTGCGCAAGATCATTGAGGCGATGGGCGCCGAACTCGAGATTCGCGCCATTCTTGCGGACGGCGTTGTCCGTATCAACCAGTTCGGCGAAATCCGCAAACCGCGGGCGGTCACGGCCGGAACGCGCCGGTGAGGGAAACCCTCTTGCCCGGCTCGCGCGGAGCTTACGAACGTGGTTGACGAGCTACTGGATCACGCGAGACGGTCCGCGCCGGCCGGGCGTGCTGATTGTCTCCACGGGCTTGGGCGACGGCGCGTCGCGCCAGAACAGATTCTGCCTGTCAACCACTGTTTTAGCTTATAAATCAGTACGTTGCAGCCTGCCAGTGGCACTTGTGTTACTTGTTGCACTAAAATCACTTACGGACGGCTGATCAGAGGAATCCAAACCCGTTCAAATCCTGCCGGGAGGCACGAAGGCGATGACGGAACAGGGGACAACACCAGTGGTCGATAGTTTCCCGATTTCCGACCAGGACCAGGCTGAAATTCAGGACATGTACCGCAAGCTGAGAAGCGCCGAAGCGAAGCTTGTGGGGCCGAATGGCAACGCCCAACTTTTGCCATCCTCGCTCTACTCGTTTCTTTGCAAGCTTCTGGCAGACCTGAAAGACGGCTACTCGGTCGTAATACTACAGAGCAATGCGTCACTAACCACGGTCGAGGCCAGTAAACTCCTGGGAGTTTCCAGAACTCATTTTGTCGGTCTTCTTGAAAAGGGGGAGATCCCATTTCATATGGTGGGAACTCATCGCCGAACTTTCGTGCGTGACGTTTTCGCCTACAAGTGCAAGCGAGACATCGGCCGGCGTAGAACTCTTGACGAACTAGCGCGAGCAGAACAGGCAGAGGGTATCTACGACAGGGTGCCCGATGATCCTGAACCAGAATAGCGAATACGCTGCACTGCTTGATGCCTGCGTGATCGTGCCGATGCCACTGTGCGATACCTTGCTTCGCCTGGCTGAGCATCCGGCGTTGTACCGGCCTCTGTGGCGTGAGGGCATACTCGCCGAGGCCGGTAGAGTCTTGATCGAGAAGCTCCATCTTAACCAGCAGCAAGCGGAACGTCGCCTCAACGCTATGCGAGAAGCGTTTCCAGAGGCTTTGGTAACGGTTCCAAGAAGGCTATTGCAAACGGTTGATAGCCCTGATCCCAACGACAGGCACGTTTTGGCGGCTGCGGTGCACGGTCAAGCAAACGTCATAATCACTTACAATAAGAAGGATTTTCCGGACGAATGTCGCCAGGAATACGGAATTCTGTGTCAGACGCCCGACGATTTCCTCATCCATCAGTTTTACCTGAATCCAGCACTGGTATTTGAAAAACTCGATCAGCAAGGCGCGACGATAAGGCAGACAAGGGCTGACATTATAAGCAAGTTGGAAAGGCCAACACCGCAATTCGCAAAACTGCTGCGGAGTTATCTCGTTAATCCCACGTTTTGACCAGCGGATCTGCGCCGTCTTCGACGTGATCTCTTTTCTCTTCTCCTTTATGCGGCCGGTCGGCGGGTAGCGAAAGGGGTCCTTGGTGGGGTCAGAATTGAAAGTAGCTCATTACGCCGTTCGCCAGATTGCGGCGGAGGCGTCGGGTAGGGGCATGGTCGAACAGGTGGAGTCTCAGGTCTGACTAGGGCAGCAATATAGTCGGGCTGACCCCGGTAGTCCCGATCCTATCTTTCGTTGGCGCAGTCTTCATCAGTGCAATTGTGATGCCGAGTCGTCACGAAGAACGTTCCCTTCCATCCCTGCCCGGTGAACGGATCGGGGTCAAATTCTGTCATCTCGTAGCAGAATTTCGTTACGTGCAACGGAGTATCCTTGAATATGTCCCGGTACGTTGCCCATCCGTACAGATACAAGTGCTCGGTTCGGTTCTTAATACCGAGCATGGCTTCAGGCTTGATTGCCCCAACGGGCGTGCTACCGCTTTTCTCTTTCGGGCCAAGGACAATCCGAATCTTCGATGTGACCCCGGTGTCTGGATAGGAGAAATCTTCAGGCATCTCATCCTGAGAAACATAGGTATCAACGTGCATCAACATCCCTTGAGTAGGGGTTACCCCGCTATTCTCCATCGGAACTCTAAAGTCCCACTCCTTGACCTTCTCGGTCTTCGGGTCAATAACCCCAACAATATCGACTGCCGTCGAGAATGTTACGAATGCTCTTTGGACGGATTCAAGGGCTTCTCGGTTGATTCGGTTCGAGTCGCGCAACTCGGACAATTGGGAAGAGGCAACGATGGCGTATATTACCGTCGCCGCAGCGACGACAAGGCCAGCGATCGCAGTCGCCTTGTTCGCTATAGTGGTCTGGCGCCAACTCTGGAGCCATCTCGATACAGGCATGTCCTGGTCAGCTAAATATACTGGGCCCTGATCAGAGTGCAAGGCTTTGTAGCAGCCGCCGGGCCGGTCGTCACGCTGCAACGATCGCATACGCGACGCGGTTGGCCGATCGCGTGGCAGCCTCTTGTCCCTAATTCAGGTTGCCGGTGTAGGCCCTCGCGAAATGGACCCGTCCCGCAGGCTCCATGATGGCGGGCCCGCACCGACTACCGGCTACCGGCAACACCGTCTGCTCGACAGCACGAAGGCAACCAGCGCATTGCGCCTACCTCACCTGTCCCCAATAATCTCGATCTGTCCCAGACCCTGCCCGGCGAGGAGCGTATTCAGCCTCTCCACATCCTCCTTCTTAATGCGATTCCACTGGTCGCGCATCGGGGCAAGCATCTGTTCCGCCTTATGCGCTGCGGCTTCGCACGATTCCGTGGGTGCGGCGTCCGCGCCATCGGCGGCCGAGAGCGCCTGGGTCAGCAGCATGGTGATTCGTCCGAGGCTGGCCGAGTTGGACGCCGAAGATTGTGGACCAGCGCCGCCAGCACCGCCCGGAGCGCCCGGCCCAGTTTCGCCGGTTAAGGGGCCGAGTTTGGCCCGAAGGTCGTGCATCGCCTGGCCGATCGTCGCCGTTTCGGGTTTCGCGGACATCGGCTTCTCGAGGCCTTCGAGTTTCTCGCT
>JASHQD010000558.1 GCA_030037755.1 Terriglobia bacterium | reverse complement strand
ACTGCCCTTGAATGGTTTCGTCTGCACAGTCGCGCCCGGCCGGAGCAAGTGCTGGCCTTCCACCACGACGCGTTCCCCGGGCTTCAATCCGTCCTGGATAACCCACATCGTGCCGGTCTTCTGGCCAACTTGAACCGGGCGAACAGCAACCTTGTCGTCGGGCCCTACCACCGCAACCTGGTAGCTGCCCTGCTGCTCGTTGATAGCGGCTTGCGGAATCACCAGGGCGTTGTGCTGCACGCTGATGACGGCGCGGACCTTGCCGTATTGTCCGGGACGTAGAACGTTGCCGGGATTCGGAAAGAGAGCCGCCAACTGAATCGACCCGGTGTTTTGATCCACAGAGCGGTCTGCAAAGTAGAAGTTGCCCTCGTCAGCGTATGTTGTTCCATCAGCCAGAATGAGCTGCAATTTCCAGCGGTCTGCATTTGAGCCTGAGAACCTCTTACTCAGATCCAGATAGGTCTGCTCGCTGACTGTGAAGTAGTCCCTGATAGGATCTACCGTGGAAACGGTCGTCAAAGCACTACTGCTCACGCTCACCAGGTCGCCCACCTGCGCCTGAGCAATGCCGACGATGCCGTCGATCGGCGAGGCGATCCGAGTAAAGCCCAGGTTGATGCTGGCAGTCTCGACTGCGGCCTGGCCGGCCTGAATCTGAGCTTTCGCAGCCTCGATAGCCGCATTCGCGGCTTGCACCTGAGCCTTGTTCGCGAGGTTCGTCTGGTTTGCGTCGTCATAGTCCTGCTGGCTGACCGCCTCGGCTTTTGCCAGGGGAGCATACTTCTCCACGTCAAGCTGGCTCTTGAGTTGGTTCGCTTCGGCCGTGGCAACCTGAGCCTGGTCCTGAGTGAGTTGCGCTTCAGCCTGCGCTAATTGGCCCTTCGCCAGGTCGAGCGCCGCCTGAAATGGCCGGGGATCAATCTCAAACAGCAGTTGTCCCTTCGTGACGTACGATCCCTCCGTGTAATCGCGCCGGAGGAGATAGCCGGTCACCTGCGCCTTGACGTCGGCAGTCACCTGCCCAGCCAGGGTGCCGATCCATTCGCCGTAGACCGGGACATCGGTTTGCTCAACCGCCGCAACCTCCACCGACGGCGCCGGCGGCGCCTGCGCGGTGGGCTTCGCCCCCGAGCGGGCAACGAGACCCAGCACTGTGGCCACGGCCAGAGCCAGTGCTGCCCAGACCACGTGTTTCAATTTCACAACCGAATTAGGTTTCATTTCAGTGCACCTCTCTCGCCGTTGAACTTTCGCATCCTCCGTCGACACTCCTCGGGCTCAAGCTGAATGTCTTTGCACCGGCTCCCTTCCGCCTGCGCTGGCGGGCCTGTGCCCTCCGGGCTCTTTTCATCAGTTCCGTCACCACGTATTCCCAATAGACACCTTTCGCAGTCAGCCGCGCTCCCCCAGTGACCATCCCGACGAGGGTCCTTTTTCCTCTCGGATCGATGAACGTCACGTCACTGATATCCACCACAACCTGCTGGCCTGGTCCTTTCTGCCGAACCTGATGCCACGCTGATTCGAGCTCTGATACCCAGGGTTCGGCCAGCTTGCCTTCGACTTTCAGCCTTTGCTCTGCCTCGCCCTCGAGAACCGTGATCTTCAACATATATTGCCCATGGATTTCGCCCCGTAAGACGGCACGGCTGCAGCCAAACCCCGGTTCACTCGCCGAATCGACACAAACGTTGCAGGAGACCGGAGATACGCGGAGGGCAAATGAAGTTGAAGGCGGTCGAGTGCTGGCGGAGGTGCCGGAGGGTCGGCAACAGGTGCCAGAAGGCTGGCACTTCAGAAGACAGCGCCAACCGTGACCGGCCGCCAAAAAGGAGGCAACGATCCAGAGTTACAGCGCGTGTCGACCTTAACCTGGTTGTAATCTGATGAGATTCGTGCCGAGTGCAAGCAGGGGCTCCGGCCCGGCCCGTTACTGACCGGCCGGCGTGGCAAAAGGCCTTGACGGAGCCTGCAGAGGCCGCAGGATCCCTAGTTTGGCCATGCGATACTGAAGCGTGGACCGCTTCATGCCCAGGCGCACGGCCGCACCTTGTGGCCCGGCCAGCACCCAGCTGGTGTCGTCCAGCGCCCGCAAGATATGTTTACGCTCGGCCTCCTCGAGCGTATCGTGGCTGCTCGGGCCGGCCTTGCCGTTTGCCCCCGGGTGTTTTGTTTCGTTCAGCGCCACCCTGAGGACAGGGCCGGTCGAAACGATCACCGCGCGCTCGATGACGTTCTGCAGCTCGCGGATGTTCCCGGGCCAGTGATACCGCGTCAGAGCTTGCAACGTTTCGGACGGAATCGTCTCGACGCGTTTGTTCATGCGCCGGGAGAACTCCTGAGCGAAATGGCGAACCAGCAGCGGTATATCTTCCGAGCGTTCCCTCAGCGGCGGCACCTGTACGGGGAACACGTTCAGACGGTAGAAGAGGTCCGGGCGGAACGTCCCCTCCTCGACCATGACCGCCAGGTCCCGGTTCGTAGCGGCAATCAGCCGCGCGTCAGTGCGGAGAGTCCGGCTGCTTCCCAGCCGCTCGAACTCGCGTTCCTGCAGAACGCGCAGCAACTTCGGCTGCAACTCGAGAGGGATCTCTCCGATTTCGTCCAGAAAGATCGTTCCGGCGTTCGCCAGTTCGAACCGGCCGACGCGCTGCGTGATGGCGCCCGTGAAAGCGCCCTTCTCATGCCCGAAAAGCTCGCTCTCCAGAAGGCCGGTGGGGATGGCGGCGCAATTCAGTTTCACAAACGACCTTCCCCGGCGCGGGCTCCGGTCGTGAATCGCGCGCGCGATCAATTCTTTGCCGGTGCCCGTCTCGCCGTGGATCAGCACGGTGGACCCGGTCGAGGCGACCGTTTCCACGTGCTGGAGCACCCGCCGCAGAGCGGCGCCCTTGCCCACGATATGCTCGAAGTTCAGCTCGCTGCGGATCTCGTCTTCGAGGTAGAGCTTTTCCTGCGCCAGCTTGTCCTTGAGGTCGGCAATCTGCCGGTAAGCGTTGGCGTTCTCCACGGCAATGGCGACCTGGCTCGCCACCTGGGAAAGGAAATCGACGTCGTCCTGGCTGAAGGGCCTGTCCTCGCGGCGGCCAAGCCCCAGCACGCCCAGCGTGCGATTGCGGCTCACCAGGGGGAGCAGGCAACCGGACCGCATGCCCCCCGGGGCGGCCAGCGAATCGCTTGGGTTTAACTGGGCTACATCGCTGGCCTTTATTCTCCGGGGCTGGCCCGTGCGCACCACGCCCGCAACCCAGCGCGGTCCGGCCGCCGGCGAATCTTCGTCGACCGCGATGGAAAGGGCCTCCCGCGGCAACCCCTTGCCTTCGGGAAAGTTTTCGGCGTACGCGCGCAGGCGTTTGCCCTCGGGATCGAGCAGCCACACGGTTGCCTTGTCGCAGTGCATCACGCGCCGGAGGCTGGCGGAGATCGCCGGCAGGATTTCGCGGAACTCCAGATTAGAGACAACCTGGTTGGTCACGTCGAGGAGCAATGTCAACCGGTCGTGCTCCGACTGTAATTCGGCGTGTTTGCGCTCCAACTCCCGCCGCGCCTGCTGCGATTCGTCGAAACTGAGCGCGGCGTCGACGGCCAGCGCCACCTGGTTGGCCACCAAAGCGAGAAAGCTGACTTCCTCGCTCCCGTAGGCATCCGGCTCCGTGCTGCCCAGAGCGAGGCCTCCCAGGCGGCGCTGTACCGTGGTCAAGGGAAGGGTGCAGGCCGAACGGATGCCACGCTCCTTCAGCACCCTGAGGACGAGCGGAAACCGCGTTTCTTCATCGACATCGGGAATAACCAGCGGCTGCTGATTCTGGTAGACCCACCACGCGAGGCTCTCTTCCGGAGCCAGCTTGGGGACTTCGATCGGCGCCCCGGCCTGGTCGAAACACTTGATGCACGTCTCCCGAGCCTGCGCCTCAAAGGTGCCGATTCCAATGAAGTGAAAATCCACAACCTCGCGCAGTTCGCGTACCAGGACATTCATCAGCTCGTCCGAGCAGCAATTCGACCGGAGACCCTGAGAAAGCCGGAAAAGCGCTTCGTACCGCTCCGTTAAGGACCTGCAAGGCGCTGCCTGGAAAAAGACACCCATCGTTCTAAACCTACTCTCCCCGAGAACGCACTCGAATTTGATGCCGGAGCAGGAGGGTAGGTTCCGGGAGGGGCGCGCTCCAGTTGCGGATTGGCCGGGTGCGGGAGTAGGGAATGGGGAATAGCGAGTAGGGCGAGTAGCGAATGGCGAGTGGCGAGTAAGGGGCGCTGCAAATGGTGAATCTTCCCCTTGCGAACGTGAGCCGTACTTATCAAACTCTCGCGCCTATCCAGCATTTACCGTTCACCATTTCTATTCCGATTGCCGTACTCCCCAGCAGCGCCAGCGCGCGCTCGGGGTCGGCAACGTACCAGCCGTTCCGGAAGGAGGACGCGTAGTGGAGCGATCGGTCGCGTTTCTTGGCGATCAGGGCAAGCTGCAGGTTGCGGCGGCCGGCCTGGCGCCGCCGTTCGGTGGAGCGCAAGCGGATTTCAGACGGCACGGCATTGGCGAGCGCGAGGTTGGCGCGGTTGGCGGCGAGTACGCGCTCGGTGACGGTGTACTTCCGCTT
>JASHQD010000557.1 GCA_030037755.1 Terriglobia bacterium | reverse complement strand
CCGTCGACGTCGTAGAAGACGTTGCCATTGATCGTCCCGCCGCTGGAACCGGGGACGACGACCGGGAAGTCATACAGCCCACCGCCTGCGTCGCCCGAGACCTGGTATCCGCCGGTGATGTTGAAATAGGGGAGGACGGTGAAGCCGGTATTCTCATCGTAGCGGACGGCCATCAGATCGTCCGAATACGTCGTGACCGCGGCGCCCACGGCGGCGGCGTTCCAACTACTCGGCGTGTAGGTGGAGCCCAGGACGACCAGCGGCACGCTCGGGTCAGGACCGTCGGGGTTGTTGGCGTCATTCGGATTGGCTCCGGGGCCGAGCACGGTAACCGAATTGAAGCCGGCAACCAGGAAGTTGGGCGTGCGGCTGCCCGGCACAAACTGACCGTCGCCGAGAGAACACGCCTGTACGCCAGCGAGCGCGGTGGTGTTGGTACCGTTCCCGGTGCGATAGGTGACGACGTCTGTTCTGACGCCAGCGTTCTGGTTGCGCCGGGCCATGAAGACCACCGTTTGAACGCCGGGGAAAAGCGGCGCCAGCAGCAGGTCGACTCGGGCCTGGTAGGTCTCGAAGCCGAAGTCGATCAGCAGCGTGCCTGTGGTGTACAGATCGGCCAGCGAGTAGACCCATAGCTTCTGATAGGAAGTCGACGCGGCATCGAGTGGCTGAGCCGGGTTGTCGTTGGAATCCTCATAGACGACCACGTCGAGTTCACCATCGTTGATGACGCTGCCGGCCGCCAGACGCCTGACGGGGTGGTCGAGCGGGAAGAACCGGCCGGTGGGCGCGAGCGTCGCGGTCCCGGTGTCCCACGCCAGTTCGTACACGGTCTGAGTATTCTGCTGGGCGGCATAGATCCTTGCCGGGGCATCGTTGGTGCCGGGGACGACCGCAAGCGCGGTCCCGTAGACGTTCGGCGACTGGTGGGACGCCGGCACGACCTCGTTCGTCAGCGCGCCTTGCATGAATGGATTTTGGAGGTTGTCACCGACAATATAAAACGTGATGGAATCGCTGGTGGCGGTGTAAGTGCGGCTCAAGCGAAAGCCATTCCCGTTGCCAAACATGTTTTCGTCGAAGTGATAGGCACCGCCTTCGCTGTCTGAGATCGTCTGCAGCCGTCCATCTGGATCGCCGGATGCGGCGGCGTAGAACGTGGTCATATAAGTCGTGCCCGGCGTCAGTCCGCTCAGCACGAGTTCTGCCGCGCCCGTCTGGCTTATGTAACCGTTGGCGATCAGCGAATGGGTCCCACCCGTGACGTTGTTGGGGGAGCCGATAAAGTACTCGATTTCGGACTGTT
This sequence comes from Terriglobia bacterium, assembly GCA_030037755.1. Classification (GTDB taxonomy): domain Bacteria; phylum Acidobacteriota; class Terriglobia; order UBA7540; family UBA7540; genus Gp13-AA77. The sequence goes on along the minus strand of JASHQD010000557.1, from coordinate 1,318 downwards.
CCAACGTGTGCGGGTCGATCGCCACGAGCGAGTAGTTCGATCCTTCCCGGGCTGCTCCTTCGAACTGGACGCCGTTGACGGCGTTCTGCTGGGTGGCTTCCCAGGAGAGCACGTGCGTGTACGTCTTGCTCGAGCTGATGCCCGAACTCTGGTCATTGGTCAGTGCGCGGCACACGTAGTCGCCCGAAGCCACGAGTTGGTTCGTCAGCGCATATTGGTGGAAGGTGCAGCCCGGGTCGGACGCCACGAAGGTGAAGGTGATGGAGTCGCTGGTGGCCGTGAAGGTCCGGCTGAACTCGATGCCGTTGCCGGCGCCGAACAGATTCTCGTCGACCACACTCGAGCCGCCGAGGGAGTCGGTGATGTACGACGCGCGCTGAACGCCGGCCCAGAAGCCGGCTCCGTACCAGGTCGTGGTATACGTCGCGCCGACCGCCAGACCGGTGAGCGTCAGTTTCTCACCGGCGACCTGGGGGAAGTAGAAGCAGGATGCGAGGGATTTCACCCCGCCCGTCAAGTTGTTGGCAAAGCCCGTGTCGGTTTTCATCGGCGACGTGTCATGCGTGTTTGGATCGTAACCCGTCAGCGACCAGCTCGATCCACTCTGACCGGCCGGCGTAAACGTGACGGCCTCCACGGTGACGGGGTCCGTCGCCGCAAAGCTGAGCGCGTGGGTGTAGTGGACGCCACTGGCAATTCCCGAATTTTGATCATCCGTGAATGTGACGGGGACGCTGTAGCCGGCGCCCGCAACCTCGTTCGTCAAGGCGATCAGGTTAAAGCTGTTGCTCGGGTCTTGCGCGAAGAACGTGAAGACCATCGAGTCATCGGTCGCCACGAACGTGCGCGAGACCATGTAGCCGTTCAGGTCCTGGCCGGCGTTGGGGTCGAACGTCAACGTTCCGCCCAGGCTGTCGACAACCGTCTGGATGCGGTGCGCCGCGGCGTTGTTCCCGACGGTGTAGAACGTGGTCGTGTAGGTCACGCCCGGCGTCAGCCCGGTAAGTGTGAGCTGCTCGGTTCCGTTGACGCCGACCGGACTCTCATAGGACTTCTGCGCGATGGTGCCGAAATTCCCACTGAGAAGCACGGCAAAATCAGTCAACAGGGTCAAATCGCCCGTTGCGTCGTTGCGCGGGTCGCTCGCCGCGAGAGCGTAATTGGATCCCGTCGGCTGCGCCCCATGAAGCGTGACTCTGTTCACGGCGATGTCGTTGCCACCGAAGTTGAGCGCGTGGGTATAGGTCTTGGCCGGCGTGATGCCGGACTCGAGGTCATTGGTGAACCCGCGGCCCGGGTTGTAGGCGCCGATGGGCGA
>JASHQD010000556.1 GCA_030037755.1 Terriglobia bacterium | reverse complement strand
TGATTTCTTGCTTGTCACGTCGAGCGCCTGAATGCAGGTAGATCAGGTTGCGCGGCTGCAGAAGCCATTCGACCAACTCTTTGCTTCTCAACTCAACCAGATGGGAATTGTGGATCGCGAGAACTCGGGTCCTCGCGCTGTGAGAGGCGGGCGTTCGGGAACTCCGGAAACTGTCTGGTTACGCCTTCTTTCAAGACCGCCGGCCGCGCCGGCGTGACGACCGGTTTACGACGAATTCACACATCAGGAGAAACAGTGCCAGAAGCTGACTACAATCCGATCGTTGCTGGCGTAAGCGAGATTCGCAAATCGCCGCGTTGGGCCTGGTCGTCGATCGGCGAGCCAGCAGTTGCGCGCTGAAATCGCGGCCCTCGAGGCCGAACACGCCAAGAGCCACGCCGAGCGCAAGGCGAAACTCCAAGCGAAAATCGACCGTTTGACCGCCAAACTGCGGAGCAAGGAGACCGAGGCAAATCCCGATCGGAGCAGGTGAAGAGCGAAACCGACGCCAAACTGAAGGCCCTTCAGCTCAAGGCTGCAAAGGCTGAGGGGGACGTCAAGACAGTGCTCAACGCGCGTGCCAATCACCTCCGCGAGGAGTACCAGCGGTCCACGGCGAAAGTGAAGAGCGCTGCGGCTGGGGATTTGAGAAGGGCCGCAAACAAGATCGACGCCTAGTCGGGCCGGAGGCGGCGGCAGTAAGCGGTTCCCCGGTGGGAACGCCGGCCTTCCCTCCGTGACACTCCCTGAGTTACGCTTCACCATTGCCCGCTATCCACTGGAAAAGGTGAGGATGACTCTATGGGCGGCCTGATCCCCCTCTCCGACGCGTCCCGGCGGCCGATGAGGTTTGCCACCGTCACGTTTCTTCTCATCGCCGTCAACACGTTTGTATTCATCCTCGAGCTTGCGGGCGGCGATGCTTTTGTCACGCGATGGTCAGCCATCCCGGCTCAAATCACCTCGGGGCATCAATGGATCACTGTTCTGACGGCCATGTTCATGCATGGCAGTTGGTCGCACATCATCGGCAACATGATATTCCTCTGGGCATTCGGCCCGGAGATCGAAGACGCCATGAATCCGGTCCGCTACCTGGTGTTCTACCTGACGGGCGGAATCGTCGCCATGCTGAGCCAGGTGGCGGCCAGTCCGCATTCCACGGTTCCGAACCTCGGCGCCAGCGGCGCGATCGCCGCCGTAATGGGCGCGTTTCTCGTTACCTACCCGCGCGACCGGATTAAATCGGTACTCTTCATCGGCTGGTTCTTCACGATTACTTTCATTCCGGCGGCCCTCCTGATCGGCGTGTGGTTTGTTATCCAACTCTTCAGCGTGGGTACGGTCGCCGCCGACGTCAATTCGGGCGGAGTGGCATATCTTGCGCACATCGGTGGAATAATCTTCGGCGCAGTTAGTGCGCGGCTCTTTGAGGACTCCCGGCGAGTCGAGGCGCAACGCGGCCTCGGAAACCTCTGACGTTCGGCTGCGCCTGGGAGCTGAATTCGCTCTTGAACCTCGCGACTCCATCCTCTGGCCGATGCATCCATTACATTCATGAAACCACCATGCGATGAGGCGGCGATTCGATCGGTTACTGCCTGGGGTCCGTGCAAAGTCCGGCGATGGATCCTCATCGCCACAGTTCTCGGTTCCAGCATGGCTTTTCTCGATAGCACCGTCGTTAACGTGGCGTTGCCCGCCCTCCAGAGGAGCTTCGGCGCCACCGTCGTCGGGGTGCAGTGGGTCGTTGAGATTTACGGATTATTTCTGGGAGCTCTGATCCTTGTAGGGGGCACGCTGGGAGACGTACTCGGCCGTCGATTGATGTTTCTGGTCGGCGTCGGGATTTTCGCGATCGCGTCTGCCGGTTGTGGATTCGCCTTGAGTCTTCAGCAGCTGCTGATCGCACGTGGGATCGAAGGGGTCGGGGCGGCGCTATTGGTACCCGGCAGCCTGTCGATCATCGGCGCCTCCTTCGACGAGAACACCCGCGGTCAGGCCATTGGCACATGGGCAGGCTTTACGGCGATTACCACGGCACTCGGTCCGGTTCTCGGCGGCTGGCTTATCGAACACGCCTCCTGGCGCTGGGCGTTTTTTCTCAACCTTCCGATAGCAGTCGCGGTGATCGTCACTTCAGTCTGGAGGGTACCTGAAAGCCGCGGCAGCGCCTCGAGTCGTGTCGACTGGCTGGGAGCGATCATGGCCACTGCGGGACTAGGCGGCCTGGTCACTGGATTGATCGCCGCCTCTACTCGAGGTTGGGTTGAACCCCTGGTATTGGGGCGTTTGATCGCCGGTTTTGCGTGCCTCGGACTCTTCTTATTCGTCGAGGCCAGGGTGCGTTCGCCTATGGTTCCGCTCGGACTCTTCCGGTCCCGTAATTTCAGTGGGGCGAACCTGCTTACACTCTCGCTCTACGCCGCTCTTGGCGCCTTCTTCTTTCTGTTTCCTTTGAACCTGATCCAGGTCCAAGGATACTCCGCCACGGCCACCGGCGCGGCCTCGCTGCCGATGATACTGTTGATGTTCCTCCTTTCCCGCTGGTCGGGTGGGCTGGTCACTCGTTACGGTCCCAAGGCTCCGCTGGCAATCGGTCCTATGGTTGTGTCCGCAGGTTTCGTTTTATTCGCCCTGCCCTCGGTGGGCGGCCGCTACTGGGTCACCTTTTTCCCAGCGTTCGTTGTGCTCGGTTTGGGAACAGCCATCAGCGTTGCTCCTCTCACGACGGTCGTCATGGATTCAACCAGCCGCGATCACGCCGGAGCCGCATCGGGCATCAACAACGCCGTGGCGCGGGTCGCAGGTGTACTTGCCATTGCGGCTTTTGGACCTGTGATCGTCAGCGCATTCAGTTCGCACTTGAACCACGGCCTGGCAGACCTGAGCCTTTCGCCGCCGATTCTTCATGCGATTCAAACGGATGAGGTCAGGCTCGCCGGCATGCCCTTGCCCACGGGGCTGAATCCCGCCGCGGTCGCCGCGATCAGAGCATTGGTGTCTCGAGCGTTTGTTTTCACGTTCAGGTTGGTTATGCTCGTTTGCGCCGGGCTCGCGATGACAAGCGCAGTGTTTGCCTGGTTGATGATTCCCGCCAGGGATCACCGTTGAGGCGGCAGACGTTCCTGCAGGGCCTAACTCCCAACAAACGAGCGACCGCCTGAGCTGCGCCTGTATTTCAGTTCCTCTACCGTAAGATTCTGCCGTTTTCTGGCAGGATATTTTGGCCACTTCGGCTTGGACCATTGCTCATACGGTTCGGAAGTCTCCACCCCACCTGCTGACTGTCGACTGTCGATGTGCAGCCTCTTTGGTTCCGGCTCTGCCGGGTTAGGTTGACACGCAGCGTCGTCAGACATTCCTCTCGGTCTCGTCCCATCCTGTGCCGGCGGTACCCGTGCGCTCATTTGCGGCGGGACTGGCAAGATACGCGCACCAGTCCCGTAAAGCATCCCAAACCCTCGAGCATCCTGACTCTTCCCAAGCTGCGCCACGGCATCATGAAGGAATTCGACCCGAAATGTCGCTTTGCTATTTGAGGGCTGAAGAAGACAAGCGTACTGCTTGAGGCGCGACGCGCTGCTATGGGTCGCAGGAAGCAAGCAGCGGATGGGAGATCCGGAATGACAGCCAATCACTTCGTAACGGGCGGAACTGGATTTGTGGGATCGAATCTGATCCTCGAGCTTCTGGCTGAACGCGGAACGGCAGTCTACGCGCTAACGCGGCGGTCGTCACGACAGTCTGCCGAGGACCGCCTGCAGTCTGCGCTTCGCCATGCCGCGCGGGCGGCTGGCTATGACGACGCGCTTGATCACGCGATCGCCGAACGCTGTCACGCCGTGGAAGGCGACGTCCTCAGCGAGAATTGCGGCGTGACTACGGGCGGGCTCCCGCGTCCCGATCAGTTCTGGCACGTGGCCGCCTCGCTGCGCTACGAGGAGCGCTACGCCGCTGAAATCTTCCGAACGAACGTCGAGGGAACCCGCAATGCGCTGGCGCTTGCGCGATCGAGCGGAGTGGACCGCCACTTCAACTACGTGAGTACGGCCTACGTCTCCGGTTGCCGGATGGGCCTGATCCGCGAGGAGATCAGCTCGGGCCAGACGCCGAACAATCCGTACGAAGCGAGCAAAATACAGGCGGAAGGGTTGGTACAGCAAAGCCTTGACTTGCGGCCGCGGATCTTTCGGCCCAGCATCGTGATCGGGCACAGCATCACCCGCCGCGTCTCTTCGGGTTTTTCCGGTCTCTACGGATTCATCAAGCGCGTCCTCCGGCTTCGCCAGCTTCTCGATCGGATCCAGGACGGCCTCGCCAGCCGCGCCGGACTGCGAGTGATCGCGGATCCCAACGCGCTGCTGAACATCATCCCCGTGGACGTGGTCGCGCGACAACTGGTGCGCATCGGCAGGTCAGGTTCGCGCGCCACGGTCTTCCACATCACCAACCCCACGCCGCCGCCCGCGGTCGAGGTTTCACGGGTGATCTTCCGCGAGCTTGATCTGCCGCAGCCCGTGATGGTGAGCGATTCCGCAGGAATGAACTGGATCGAACAGAAGGTGGAAGAGGGCCTGGGGTTCTACAAGTCGTACTTTCGCGGTACGCGCGTGTTTGAGCGGACGAACAGCGACTGGACCCTGGGTGTCAGCGTTCCCGAGCCAGGCTACCGAATGGACTCGGCAACGGTCGCCGAATACGTCCGCTGGTACGCGGACGTTCTGCGCGGAACCACCGATCTGCTTCCCGCAGCGGAAGCGGCCGCAGCGTAAGTGAAACTCGGAACGAACACGAACGTAGAGAGGAGACGGCAGTGACGAGCAAAATCCAACCCGTGTTTATTGTTGGCACCGGCCGTTGCGGTTCCACAATGCTGTCGAACATGATCCGCGACCACGCCGGCATACTGAGTCTCTCCGAGTTCCTGGTATCGGTGACCGACTTTGCCGGCCGGACTGCCAAGACGTTTCCCGAAGGCCGTCCGGTGGACGCCCACCACGCGTGGAACGTCCTCGGCGGCTTTCATCCACGCCAGACCGCGATGCTGCGCCACGGGGTCGAAATGGACGAGATGCTTTATCCGCTGGCGTCCACCTCGCGGTTCAACCGCCAGACCGGTGTACCCGCCATTCTATACGTCACCCTGCCGCACCTCACGCGGGATCACGACGCCTTGTTCGACGAACTGCGCGACTACGTGATGACTTTCGAGCCTGACCTTGCTTTCCGCCAATATGTGCGGGTTTTCGAGTGGCTGATGGCGCGGTTCGGAAAGAGAGCGTGGGTGGAGCGTTCAGGCGGGTCGCTGCGAGCCGTTCCGCGGCTGGCGAAGAGTCTTCCCGGAGCCCGATTCATTCACATCGTGCGCGACGGGCGCGATTGCGCCATCTCGATGAGCAAGCACACCGGCTTCCGCATGATGATGGCCTGCACGATTATGAACCAGATCCTGGGCTACGACCCCTACGAGACGGACGAGCGGCGCGGGGTGGAGGAATTGCCGGATCAGTTCTATCGCCTCCTGCCGGAGCACTTCAGCGGCGATGCTTTCGCCAGTTTGGACGCGCCGGCGGCGCTGTTCGGCCACTATTGGTCGGGCGAGATGATGCGTGGGTTGAAGGCGCTGGCCGACTTGCCCCGCGACCGCGTGTTAACGATCCACTTTGAAGACATCCTTGCGGAGCCCAAGCCGTGGCTGCGGCGGATGGTCGAGTTCATCGATCCCTCATTCGTGGACGAGGATTGGGTCCAAAGGGCTGCTGCCACCATCCGGCCGGTTCGATCGTCGTGGCGCAATCTCCCCGTCTTGGAGCAGTCGGCGCTTACTGACGCTTGCGCTCCAGGGTTTCAGGTTTTGAGCAAGCACGGGCTGGAGCCCGACAGTGGCGGCGCATGCCCAATGCCGTGGTACGCCGGGGTTCGCCAAAGGGTGCGGCCCGCGATCACGCTGGCGAGGTTTGTCGGTGTTCGCGCGGCGCTCGCTCTTGCCAAAGCTCGATTGGGACGAGTGACGAGCGCGTCCCCTTCAGCCGTTTGAGACCGATTTCGCTAAAAAAGGAGAAACCCAATGAACATCGAAGAAACCGTGATCAGGATCATTGCCCAGGAGAATCACCTCGACCCGGCCTCCGTCACTCTCGATTCGACCTTTGCGGAGCTGGGCATCGACTCGCTGGACGGCGTTAACATCCTCTTCGCCCTCGAGCAGGAGATGAACATCACCATCCCCGACGTCGTGGCCAGGCACATGGGGAGCGTGCGGCAGGTGGTGAACAGCCTGACCCGCGTCGTCAATGGTGAGGATATTTCGGACCTGATGGCGATCGCGCATCAGGCAGCGCCAACCTCGGAAGCGGTGCCTGCTGCCTAGTGTCTGGTTGCGTCAGGTTGCTGCCGCCCTCTCCAGGTCCGGCTCGCGGCCGCGTTCTGATCGGCCGCAAGTAACGACACAGCGCGGCACCACCGGTCTTCAACAACCGCAGACGCATGCCGGGCGCCCTGGTCCGATTCGTCGTTCATCGGGGCGTCCTGTCTCAACGTCGCGCAGCTTACTGGAGGTTTCTCTTCCAGCTTCTGCGACGTTCATCGTCAACCCGCGCCCGCCTTCGACCGAAGCGGCGCTGGCAGCCGTAACGCATTTAGGCGGGAGTACGGAAGGACGCTCAGCTTAGAACGGCAAGAGTCCGCGAGGGATAATCCCATGGTCCAAATAACCGGCCTCAACAAAGCGGCAAGTACAGCACAATCCGAATCTCACGGCGCGCCGCGCGAGTTTCCTCCGCTAGGACCCGGGATCAAGGTCCTGATGATCTGGCCGCGGTTTCCAGCCTCTTTCTGGAGTTTCGCGAAGATCATGGAAATCCTCCCCAAGAGGGCGATTCATCCGCCTTTGGGCCTGCTGACGGTTGCGGCGCTGTGCCCGAAAAGCTGGGAGTTAAGGTTGATCGACCGCGCTGTCGAAGACCTGCAGGACAGTGACATCGAATGGGCCGACCTGGTGATGATGAGCGGAATGCACGTCCAGAAGGATGACATTCACGCCTTGCTTCGCCGTGCTCGCGCGCTGGGCAAGCGCACCATGATTGGCGGCCCATACGCCAGCAGCGAGCCCGATGCTTTAGCGCCGCTGGCCGACCATGTGGTGGTCGGAGAGCCGGATGAGGTATTCGGCGAGATCGCCGCCGACCTCGAGCGGGGGACCGCGCGAAGCATGTACGTGATCGCCGAGAAGCCGGATGTCAGCAAAACGCCGGTGCCGCGCTTCGACCTGCTGAAGATCAACAAATACGCATCGATGGCCGTCCAGTTCTCGCGAGGCTGTCCTTTCCAGTGCGAGTTCTGCGACATCATTACCATCTATGGCAGGAAGCCCCGCACCAAGGCGCCGGGGCAACTGCTGAGCGAGCTCGACAGGCTCTACGAACTCGGATGGCGCGACCAGGTCTTCGTCGTTGACGACAACTTCATCGGCAATCACAAACGCGCTCTCGAACTGGCACAGCATCTGGACGACTGGCAGAGGCGGCACGAGCGGCCATTCTTCTTCTATACCGAAGCCTCTATGGACCTGGCGCAGCGCCCGGAGCTGATGGAGGCGATGGTCAAGGCCAACTTCTTTTACGTCTTTGTGGGAATCGAGAGCCCATCGAAGGATTCTCTCTCCGAAGCCAGGAAGTTTCAGAACCTGCGGCGCGATCCGCTGGACTGCATCCGCACCATCCAGCGCGCGGGCCTCTGGGTAACGGGTGGTTTCATTATTGGATTCGATTCCGATTCCGAAACGATTTTCGAGGACCAGCGGGAATTCATCGAAGAAGCCGCCATTCCCTGGGCCATGGCGGGTTTCCTGCAGGCGCCGCCCACCACGCCGCTCTACGAGCGCATGCGCAAGGAGGGCCGGCTCCTCGAGAACTGGGTGGCCACCAGCAACTTCAGCCCGCCGAACTTCCGCACCAGGCTTCCGCTCCCGGTGCTGCTGCGCGGCTATCGCGATACGCTGGCGGCGCTCTATTCGCCGTCGGGTTATTTCAACCGTTGCTTGAATTCGCTCTCGTGTTGGTCCACGCGTCCAGAGCAGACTGCGAAAGCCCAATACCCGCTCGGACGGATGGTGGCCACGGCCCTGCGCTCCATTTTCAAGCAAGGGGTTTTGGCTTCCTACCGCGCGGACTATTGGAAATTCCTTGTTCAGATTCTTCGCCGCTGGTGGCGCGCCCCTGCGAAACTCCGCATGGGCATCACGTTTCTCTTCTCCGGGCACCACTTTATCAACTATGCGCAGAGCGTGGCCGACGAATTGGAAGGCGAACTTCGAAAGCTTGCAGGCGGACAGACGCGGTGGTCGTTAGCCGCGCCCGCGACAGGCGCGCTACGGCACGAGCGAGTATGATAACCATGCCGATATCGGCTGAAACGGACATGCGAGCGCCAGCGAATGCGAGGACGGCCCTGCCGCCCGGGCCGCGAGGCCGTCTCTTTATTGGCAATCTGCCGATGCTCTTCGGAGACGGTCTTGCCACCGTTGAAGGCTGGGCCCGCCAATACGGTGACATCTTCTTCTGGCGCGCATTCGGTCTTCCTTTCTGCTACCTGACGCATCCGGACCACATCGAGCAGGTCCTGGTTACGCGCAATCAGGACTTCGTCAAAGGAGTGAGCGCCCGCATTAGCCCGCTGTTTTTCGGCCAAGGCCTCATCACCAGCGAGGGCGAACTATGGCGACGGCAGCGGCGGCTGATGCAACCCGCATTTCATCGCCGGCAGATCGCCCGCTACGGCCAGGTGATGGTGGAGTGCACCGAGAAAATGCTGGCGAGCTGGCGGGCCGGCCAGGTCAGGGATCTGCACTCGGATCTGGACCACCTCACCATCGAGATCGTCGCCCGCGTGCTGTTCAATCTCGACCTCAGGAGTCATATCGGGCAGCTCGAGGACACGTCCCGCGCGTTTCATGCCCGTGTGGCCCGCGGTCCCGCCTTCGTTTACGCGATGCGGTTTCTCCCCACGCCCGTCAATCTGCGCTACGTGTGGACGGTAAAACGCTTTGAAAGGGCCATCTACGGCATTATTCACGACCGCCAATCCTCCGGGCGATCGAGCGATGACCTGCTTACGACCCTTTTGCAGGTGCGCGACGAAGACGGACAGGCCATGAGCGAGCGCCAGATCCGCGACGAATTGATGACCATCATTGGGGCCGGCAACGACACCACCACGCTTGCGCTCTCCTATGCCTGGCATGAGTTGGCTCGGCATCCCGAGGTGGAAGCGCGGCTGACGGCAGAACTTGACGAAGTGCTCGGCAATCGTCCGCCGCAAGTGGAGGACCTGCCCCGCCTGATTTACACGGAAAAAGTAATCAAGGAGGCCCTGCGCCTTTACCCGCCAGTTTGGGCCTTCGTGCGGGAGGCGACTGCACCGTTTGAGATCGGCGGTTACTGCCTGCCGCCCCGAACGAACTTCGTGCTACCGCCGTGGATCGTCCACCACGATCCACGCTTCTTCGGGCAACCCCTTGAGTTCCGCCCCGAGCGCTGGACAGAAGAATTCGAACGCGAGCTGCCCAAGTTCGCCTACTTTCCTTTCGGCGGCGGACAGCGAACGTGCATCGGAGCTTCATTCGCCAAGATGCAGACCAGCCTTATGCTGGCGACGATGGCGCAACGGTTCCGTTGCCGGCTAGCACCCGGTTTTGAACTCAGGCTCCGTCCAACCATTACCCTCCAGCCCAAAGCTGGTGTGGCCGTGATCGCCGAGAGACGATAGTTACAAATACTGCCGGCAAGCTTCATTTCTTCGAGCGCAGCTTTGGACTCACTTCGAAGCGTGCAATCGTGCGTTCAACTGTCCCAGCTCACGGCGAACCGCATCCTCCATAGCAGGCGTGGGTGCGGCGTCAGCTCCTTCGGCGTCGCTTGCCAGGCCGCTCAATGTGCCGTTCATGCCGGCAAATTGCGCGGCAGCGTCGGTGTCGCCACGCTGTTTCGCCGCCTGGTAGGCCCGGAAGCTCTCCTGCATCCCCGCCATGAGCTTCTGCTCCAGCGACAATTGGGCCGCGAAGGCGGACGCGGGCACATTCTCGCGTGGATCGGGCCGAACCGTCACCGGCTGCGTGTAGCTCTGACCGTCTACAGTCAGCTTGACGACGTACTTTCCAGGGACGACGAGTGGTCCCTCCGGACCGGCCGGCGTCTCGTGTGGGATTGCCGACATGGGATAGGAGTGACCGACCGAAGGCGGCGGCGAAAACCGGAGATCCCATGTGAGCCGGTTCATTCCGATGTGGGTGGGCAACGGTTCCGGATTGGCCATCCAGTAATCGGCGATCGTCGGCCACTTCTCCGGTCTCCTGACGCTCTCCGGCACAGGTGCGCTGCTGAACTGGCGCACCAAATTCCCGTTTGCGTCGTAGATCGCCAGCTCGATCGATTGGGACGGCGTGGATTGCAAAGTGTAGTCGAGAATCGCACCGGAGGGCGGGTTCGTTCCGGCGGGAATCTCCGGCGGCATGGGAGTGTCGGAGTTGGCGTCTCGGCGCACTCGAACCGCTTCCGCTGGCTGGAAGAGGTGCGCGGGGGCGGCGACGACCTGAGCATTAAGCTGACGCAGCGGACTCAAGTCATCCAGAATCCAAAACGCCCTGCCAAACGTCGCCGCCACCAAGTCGCCATCCCGGATCGCCAAATCGCGTACCGAAGTGGTCGGCAGATTGAGTTGCAGCGACTGCCAGTGCCCGCCATCGTCAAACGACACAAAGACTCCATTCTCGGTGCCGGCGTAGAGCAGACCCTGCCGTTTCGGGTCCGCACGAATGACGCGAACGAAGCTTCCGTCCGGAATGCCGGAACTGATCGCGGTCCAGGTGCGCCCGTAGTCGCCAGTGCGGTAGATGTAGGGATGAAAGTCGCCCCACTCGTGCCGGTCCATCACCACGTAGGCCTCCGCAAGGTTGAGGGGCGAAGCTTCCACGGTGCTGATGATATCCAGCGGCCTTAACCCCGGGACCGTCGCTCGCCGCCAGTCCTTACCACCATCGCGGGTGACCTGCACCAGTCCGTCGTCCGTGCCTATCCAGATCAAGCCGGCATCCAGCGGCGAGGGACCGATCGCCGAGATTGCAGCCCAATCGCGCGTCGCTTTCCCGTCTGGCATGGGGCGCATGGGCAGATTGTCTCGAAGCGTCAGGTCGGGACTGATGCGCCGCCAATTGAGACCGCCGTCGGATGTTGCGAGGAGGAATTGAGCGCCGTCATACAAGGTCTTGCCGTCTTTCGGCGAGAATACGAAGGGGGGTTGAACCGAGCCCCACCAGGGACCCATTAAGTAACGGTACGGCCCCGCAGCGCCGATGTAGGGCGTCACGTCGAGCGTTTGCCACGTCTCTCGATCCCTGCGATGGATCGCAGGGCCATCGTCGCTTGAAAATAGCCAGCGCGGATGGGCCGGGTCGGGTTCGACGTAACCGTATTCGTAAGCGCCCATCGAAGGCCGCCAGTCGAGGAGGCTGACGTCGCCGAAGTCTCCACGGCTGCTCACTTCGACGGAGCCGCTGTCCTGTTGGGGGCCGTAAACACCGTAGGGAAACCGATCATCGGTCGCGACGTGGTACATCTGCCCGGTGGGCTGGTTGTACCAACTGCTCCACGTCAGGCCTGCATTCAGGCTTATGCTCGCTCCCTGGTCAGCGCCCAGGATCATTTCGCTGCTGACGCAACCCTTGTCGCCGTCCATGGGCACACAGGGGCTTTTCGGATTTATCCAGAGGTTGTGATAATCATCGCCACCCGGCGCCCCTTTCAAGACCTCAAACGTCTCCCCGCCATCGATCGAGCGATAAAAAGACGTGTGGACCACGTAGACGACATCGCGATTCTGGGGATCCATCCAGACATTATCGAAATAGCCGGAGCGACCTCCAGGCTCCAACCGGGGATCTTGCGTGATACTCCGCCAGGTTGCTCCACCATCATCGGAGCGAAAGAGTCCGCCTGGAAGGTGATCCTGGTGTCCCTGGTCCCTGGAAATAATGGCCAAGACGCGCCCGTCGTCAGCGGCCAATCCAATACGGCCCATTGGCCAGGTGGGAAGCCCGTGGCCGGATATCGCCTGCCAGGACCGTCCTCCGTCGGTGGACTTGTAGATGGCTCCGCCGGCTTGATCGTTATCGGCCGGCGCAGGCGGCAAAGCGGCTTGATGGTGCCATAGAGACGCATAGACTACGCCACGGAGGGCAGCGTCGTAGGCCAGTCCCACGGCGCCCGTGGTGTCATCCTTGTAAAGCGTCCTGGCCCATGTTCGGCCGCCGTCTGTGGTCAGATAGACGCCGCGATGAGGATCGGCCGCATAGGCGTTCCCGAGAGCGGCCACCAGCGCCACATCGGGATTGTCCGGATCCACAAGTATCGCCCCGATGTGCGCGGTCTCGGAAAGGCCGATATGGCGCCAGGTACTTCCGCCGTCATCCGAGCGCCAGACGCCGTCGCCCAGGTTTACCGCGCCCCAAGCCGTGCTGGCGATGCCAAAATCGCCGGTACCGGCATAAATGATCTTGCCATTCGAGGGCGCGACGGCGAGCGCGCCGATCGAGGCCACGGGAATCTGGTCAGAGATCGGTTGCCAGACCTCGCCAGCGTCCGTGGTAGCCCAAACGCCACCTCCAGGAGTCGCCATGTAGTAAGTGCCCGGCTGTCCGATCACTCCGGCCACCGCGGAAACGCGACCTGCGCGAAATGGACCTATCAGCCGCCATCGCATTCCGGCGTAAAAAGCGGGATCAATCTGGACTGCCTTTAGCGGGACGATCGCTACCACGGCCGCGATGAAAACAGTGACGAGAATTCTGGCGAAGTTGGGCTTGAATTCAAACATGTTGTCACCCGTCATGTGCTGAGTTCCCAGAGTCTGGAAAGTCACAACATCGTCTTGGCCCTGCGCGGATCGGAAGCCTGCCACGGCTCGGTCCAATCATCCTTCGAGCCATTCACGATGGACCCGGCCGATTTCATGTCTTGAACCTGATCAGAATGGGCCGATCCCTCCAGGGCTGAAGCGTCATGCAGGGCAGGTTAGCACGTTGCATTCGGTCGGCAAAGCCAAGACGTTTGGTGTTGCCGGTTGTCGGTCTCATTGTTTCGTCGGTCGTGTTCCTGCCTTGAGCCATCCGCCACCCTCTTGTCAGCTCCTATTCGCATGATTCTAAACGCCTTTTGGGTTTGTTTTGGGGCTTGACTTGAGTTTTGATTTGGGTTTTGTTTCGCGGCCATTTTTGTGGAAGTCTATGATTTGAAATGACCTTTGGGTTTGTTTTTGCGGAACGAAGGGGAGTGGGGTGGTGGACCCTTACTCCGAGAGCGCTTGCTAGGCTGGGTAAGTAGGTTCTTCCTATTCGACCGGGGCACTGCGAAGCATCTACAACGCGCCGCCGATCAACCATTGCTTGCGGTCGATGGCCGCGCGCAGGCGCTCTCCCGGCAGATTCATCCACGGGTCCTCGTGCGTTGGACCCGGAGCGGCAAGGCACGCGAAGCGCGTCACGGTCTTCCCCTCGAGCTTCAGCCGGTAAGTGCCAGTCTGTTCGATTTTCGAGAATTCCGCAAACGGCTCGCCGGCGGGGCCGACACGCCTTCCAGCGATGGGCCATGGGATCGATTTTGCCTGCATGCGCGGATATGTGGCGAGTTTGGCATATCCGAATGGACCGGTGGGTGAAAATGACAGAGATGAAAAATCTTCACTATTTATTTTCTTTGACTTAGCCTGTTGAAATCTCTCGGACAGCCTCGCCTGGCCGATCTCGTTTCCCAGTTTGCTTCTCCAAAAGCGCACGCAAAATGGGCATAAGTACAAAGGCTGCAATCGATTGCAGCCCGCCAGCCGCAACCAAATCATGTAGGCTACGACGATATAGTATTTATAGATTACGATGCCGGTAGGCGGTTGGCGGGTGCCTGTTGCCGCTTGGTGGTTATCGGTATTTGCGTGGCCCGACGCTCGCT
>JASHQD010000555.1 GCA_030037755.1 Terriglobia bacterium | reverse complement strand
GAACTACCAGGCCGAGGGCAGGGTTCACCGCCATTCTGCCGGCCGCATTCTCCTGCCCGGAGAAGGTGGAGATCCAGGGATAGTTTTCGTTCGAGAACTCGACACGCAGCCCCTTCAGGTCGTGATCGGTCAGGTTCTCGATGCCGATCTCGCATTGAATGCGTTCGCCCGGCGCATAGAACGTCTTGTCGAGCGAGACTTGTGTGATCCGCAAAGCCTTGCGGTAGACGAAAAATCCCGGGGCCTGCATCGAGGCAACCACCGCGTGGCTGCCGGCGTCCAGAACGCGAAGCTCGACGGCGTAGAGGCCCGTGACGGCATCGGTGGGAATCTGCATGGCGCCCTGGTAGACGCCCTGATCGCCCTCGGGCTGCAAGGTGATCGTCTTGGTGGTGGTCGCTCCAGCGTATCGGACGTCGGCAAACACCTCGTATTGGCCCGGCCCAGTCGCGCCCCCCAAATCAGCACGAATGACGGCTTCGGAACCCACGTTGTATCCGGTGTTCACCGGCGCGCCGAGAAGCGTGATGGGAGCGGACCGTGCGCAAACAGTCCCGACCAGCAACGCGGTGAAGACTAAAGCAGAACGCGCAAGACGCATGGCAATCCTCCAGACCCGGCATGGCGCTCCCCTAGGCCGGACGCCGAAAACGGTCGAGCGCCTGAAAAATGATCATCGCCAGCGCGGAGTTCAGCAGCACGACGCTGACGAGATCGAGCGGCTGAAACATTGGCGGCGACGCCAGCAATACCTCCCGCAGCCCGATCATGGCAACGCTGTGAAACAGCACCAGCGCCGAGGTCAGGGCGAGCCTGCCCAGAAACTGTTCCAGGTCGAACTGAATGCTGGCCCACGCGCCGAGGTATCCGGCCAGCGCGGTCGCGATGCCGTACATTCCGAGAAATCCATGGCTGAGCGCGTCTTCAACCAGGCCGACTCCTGCGCCAAACAACGTCCCGAACACCCGGCTGCGGCGCATCAGGGAGAAATAGATCACCACCAGCAGCGGCAGATCCAGGAGGTGGGCAGCGGGCAGCACGACAGGGAGAAACGACTGGAATACCAGCGCCAGAAATGCTGCGATCCACAGCGTGAGGGCATGGACGCGGTAAACGTTGATGGGGCGGTCGGCCGGATCAGGCATGGGAAATTGCCGATTGCCGATTGCCGATTTTCGATTGAAAAGACGCCAAAGGTTGCTGCTCCAAGTTTGATACCGCGGCCGCCAATCGGGCAATCGTCAATCGAAAATCGGCAATTTTCAATGTCTCGCCTGGGCTTCGTCAGGTCCGGACGGTTTCGACGCCACCACCAGCACGGACTCCAGCTTGTTCAAGGGCACCAGGGGTTTCACGATCACGTTCTTGTAAATGTTGCCGTCCTTCGCCTCTACTACGGTGCCGACGGGCAATCCCTTGGGAAACACACGGTCCATGCCGGACGTCACGACCTTATCACCGGACGAAACGGCGTTGTCGTTCATCACGTAATCCAGCCGGCAGAGCCCGCGACCGGCGCCTTTCAGCACGCCCTGCACCCGGCTCTGTTCGAGCAGCACGCCGGCGCCCGCAGCGGGATCGGTTATGAGAAGCACTTGCGCGCTATGAGGGTAAACCGCGACGATTTTACCCGCGACGCCATCCGGCGTCACGACCGGGAAATCGGTCAAGAGGCCCGCGTCTGCGCCCTTGTCGATCAGGATCGTGTCGGAGTTCTCGCCCGGACTCGACCCGATCACCTCCGCTGCCAGGGTCGAGTATCCGGCATGGGTTTTGAAATCGAGCAACAAGCGCAGCCTGGCGTTTTCGGAAGACTGCGCGGAGAGTTCCCGAATCTGAGCTTCGTCGGCCGCCAGGCGCGCGTTCAGCTCGCGCTCCATTTGCTGCGTATGGCCGAGATCGCGGACGGCAACCCACGCGCCGGCCACTCCGTCCGACACGCCGCGCAAGATGCGCTCCACGGGCTCCAGGGCCGATACGGCCCACACCTTCGCCAGCGGCACGTTTCGATCGCGCGTGACCTGGACGGAGAGCAACACGAGTTGAGCCATCAGCACGGCGAGCAGAATAAAGAAGGGGCGGTGCCGTGAGATGAATGCCTGCACAACCTCCGGGCCTTCGGGTACGCGCGGCGGAACCGGCCGCGCGGTCAGAGGCGACCGGAGTTCCAGCAGTGTCTCGTGCGCCGGCCTCGACTCGGCGCCGTGCGTGCCCTGGCGGACCTGGCTGACGAACTTACTCAATGGCGACTCTCCGCAGCAGGTGGAAATCGGTCAGCATGCGCCCTGTGCCCAGCACCACAGAAGCCAGCGGGTCCTCGGCAATGGAAACCGGCAGACCCGTCTCTTCGCGAATCCGCTTGTCGAGATTCTTCAGCATCGCGCCTCCGCCCGTAAGCAGGATGCCGCGATCGGAAATATCCGCCGAAAGCTCCGGCGGCGTGCGCTCCAGGGCTACGCGGATGGCGTTGACGATGGTGGCCACGCACTCGGCCAGCGCGTCGCGGATCTCCGCGTCGTCAATCGAGATCGTCTTGGGAATGCCTTCCAGCAGGTGCCGGCCCTTGATTTCCATGGTCAGAGGCTTTTCCAGCGGATAAGCCGAGCCCAGTTCGATCTTGATCTGCTCGGCCGTGCGCTCGCCGATGAGCAGATTGTAGCGCCGTTTGAGATAGGCCGTAACGGCTTCGTCCATTTCATTGCCGGCCACGCGGACCGAGCGGCTGTAGACGATGCCGGAGAGCGAAATCACGGCGATATCGGTGGTGCCGCCGCCGATGTCCACGATCATCGAGCCCGAGGGCTCCGTGATCGGCAGCCCGGCGCCGATCGCGGCCATCATCGCCTGCTCGACCAGGAAGACCTCGCTGGCTTTGGCGCGCATGGCAGAGTCCTGCACGGCGCGCTTCTCGACCTGGGTGATTTCCGACGGCACGCCGATCACGATGCGTGGATGCACGAACATCTTCCGGTTGTGCGCCTTGTGGATGAAATAGTTCAGCATCTTCTCGGTCACTTTGAAGTCGGCGATGACGCCGTCCTTCAAGGGCCGAATCGCGACGATGTTGCCGGGAGTGCGGCCCAGCATCTCCTTGGCCTCGCGGCCGACGGCTTCAACATCGCCCGAGACTTTGTTGATGGCCACGATCGAAGGCTCGTTGACCACAATTCCCTTGCCGCGAGCGTAGACCAGCGTGTTGGCGGTCCCGAGATCGATCGCCAGGTCAGAGGAAAACATGCTGAAAACAGACCGGAAGTTCACACCCACCGAGTAGCTCCGTTCATTTGCAGGAAGATTATATTGTTGTCCATGCTCCCGAGAGGGTCAAGGAAATATCGGGCGCCTGACGCTGATGGGCGCGGTCGCAGCGAAGTTGACTCTGCCAAAACTAAATCTGCGTAATCTGCGAAATCTGCGGATTCGAATCGAACGAGACATGATGTTTCTCGCCCGGTCATGAGGGCCGCCTGCCTACTGTATCGTTTTCGGACGCACGGGACAATGGCCGGACGAGTATAATGCTTGCTCTCCGGCGCTCGCGAATCCATGAGCGAACGCTTCGGGAAAATGAAGGAGGACGTTTGACCCGAATTCGCAGAGTCTTGCTCGCAACGCCAGGAATTCTACTGCTTGCTGCCATACCCCTCGCGTCCAGCCCGGGACAGCAGGGCTCCGGACTGAAATTCGAGATCTCCTTTCCGTCGTCCACAAGTGCCGCGCCCATCACGGGCCGCGTGTTCGTAGTTCTTTCGACCGATGCGCAGCCCGAGCCGCGTCTTCGCGCCGGATTCTGGGGCGACGCGCCGCCGCTGTTTGGCGCGGACGTGGATCAGCTCAAGCCGGATGAGCCGGCCGTCATTGATGGCATGACCCTCGGATATCCGACAGACACCCTGAGCGACGTTCCCGCCGGCGACTACTACGTGCAGGCGGTCATGAACGTCTACACCGAGTTCCACCGCTCCGACGGACATACCCTCTGGGCGCACATGGATCAGTGGGAAGGACAGCAGTTCAATCGCTCGCCCGGGAACCTGTACAGCGAGGTGCAAAAGGTACATCTCGACCCCGCCGCCGGATACGACGTCAAACTCAGCCTCACCAAGGTCATTCCGCCGATCCAAGAGCCCGCCGACACGCCCTGGGTGAAGCACGTGAAGATTCAAAGCAAGCTGCTGACGGCGTTCTGGGGACATCCGATGTACATCGGCGCGGTCGTCCTCCTGCCCAAGGGCTATGACGCGCATCCCGACGTTCATTATCCGGCGATCTATGAGCAGGGCCACTTCAGCCTGTCGCCGGCGTTCCGCTTTTCCACCCAGAATACGCCGGTACCACCCAGGTTCCAGCATTTTCTGAAAGACTACAATCTCGAAACCGGATACCAGTTCTACCAGGCATGGAACTCCGACAATTTTCCGCGCATGATCGCGGTCACATTCCAGCACCCGTCGCCATTCTTTGACGACTCTTACGCGGTGAACTCGGTCAACGAGGGACCTTACGGCGACGCGCTGCTCACCGAGCTTGTGCCGTATCTCGAGTCGCACTTTCGCATGATTCCCGAAGGCTGGGCGCGCGTGCTCACAGGCGGCTCGACCGGAGGCTGGGAGTCGTTCGCTTTGCAAGTGCTGCATCCCGACTTTTTCGGCGGCACCTGGACGCTGTACCCCGACCCGATCGATTTCCGCCACTACCAGCTGACGAACGTCTATGACGACGACAACGCGTTCTGGGAGCCCGGACATCATTGGCTGCAGGTTCCGCGCTACATGGAGCGCGAGGCAGATGGACAGCCGGACATGTCCGCCCAGAAATTCAGCCAGCTCGAGGACGTTCTCGGCAGTCATGGCCGGTCCTGCCAGCAGCTCGAAATCTGGGAGGCAGCCTACGGGCCGATCGGCGACGACGGTTATCCGAAGGCGATCTGGGACAAGCACACGGGCAAGATCGATCACAGCGTGGCGATTTACATGCGCGATCACGGTTTCGATCTCAGCTACGATCTGCGCACCAACTGGAAGACGCTGGGACCGAAGCTGCGCGGCAAGCTCCACATCTACGTGGGCGATATGGACAACTATTACTTGAATCTGGCGGTCTACGATGTGGAGGATTTTCTGAAGAGCGCTACCGATCCGCCGTACGACGGAGACATTCAGTACGGCCGCCCGGAGAAGGGTCACGGATGGCAACCGGCGACGCAGGAGGAGATGGTCCGGTGGATGGCGGATCACATCACGAAGTACGCCCCGGCCGGCGCGGACACCAAGTCGTGGAAGTATAACTAAGGTACGAGTCCGGCATCAACGGATCCGCTGGAATTCGTCAAGCGTCACGCCAAGCTGCTTGAGGATCTTGAAGAAAAGTGGTGGTCCGATTTCGCTGCCGCCGTGCAGAGGAATCGTCAAGTTCCGGCCATCCGGGTGAATCCAGCGCTCATGGCTGCCGGTCTGCCGCGCTCTGAAAAATCCCAATCGCCCAGCCGCTCTCTGGAATTCCCGGGCTGTGGCACTAGGCACCGACCACTTCCGTGGTGTCAGCC
This sequence comes from Terriglobia bacterium, assembly GCA_030037755.1. Classification (GTDB taxonomy): domain Bacteria; phylum Acidobacteriota; class Terriglobia; order UBA7540; family UBA7540; genus Gp13-AA77. Next base: position 4,453 of record JASHQD010000555.1, on the reverse strand, counting down.
GGCAAGGGCGACCCTCGCTCGCGGTATTCTTCCGCAATCATTTCGAATACATCGGGAAGCTCGGCGAGGGCTTCCTCACGTGTTGGCATGAGGGCGTAGCAGCCCGAGATGGCCGGAATCTCCGCTACCCAGGCGCCGTCTTCCTGGCGATAGAGCACGACCTTGTAATCCGCGAAACTCATCGTGATCTGCCTCTGACCGCGAGTATAGCACGGCCGTTTTTCTAGCGGCCGCTGCAAGACGGAGAGCATCCGTCCCCAGATTCTGTTCGCGCCACCGTCCCGCGAACGCCTTAATTGCTCCGCAATGCGATCATCGGATCGATGCGCGATGCCCGGCGCGCCGGGATGTATCCCGCGACCAGCGCGACTGCGCAGAGCAGCAGCACCATGCCCGTAAACGTCGCCGGATCGCCGGGCGCGGTATTGAATAGCAGCGAAGCAATTGCCCTTGACGCGACGAGCGCGGCAACGGTTCCGAGCAGAATGCCCGCGGCGGCCAGCCGCAGCGTGTTCTGGATGACGGTCCACTGCACTTTTCCGGCGGTCGCTCCAAGCGCCATGCGAATGCCAATCTCCTGCGTCTGGCGCGCGACCGAGTAGGAGATGACGCCGTAGATGCCGAGCGACGCCAGAATCAGTCCCAGCGCGGCGAACGCCGAGACCAGCACCACAAAAAATCGCCGCGGTGAGACCGCGTGGTCCACGATCTGGCGCAATGGACGAAACTCGGACGACGGCTGTCCGGGGTTCAGGTCGCGAAGCGTCTTCATGACGCTCGAGGCGAGCACGTCCGGCGGCAGGCTGGTGCGGATGACGAGTTCCGCGCCTACCGGACCGGCTTGCGTGACGGGCAGATAGGCGTCGAGACCCGAGGAATCTTCGACGCTGGTTTCCCGGACGTCTGCGACGACTCCGATCACCGTCTTCTCGTCCCCACCGATCACGGCGATTCGCCCCAGCGGATCCTGGCCCGGCCAGAGTCTCTTCGCCGCCGCCTCATCGAGAATCGCCACCGGCTGGGTGGTGGGACCGTCGGACCACGACACGTCGCGGCCGGCGCGCAGGCGCATGCCCATGGCGTCGAGGTATCCCGGCGTGACTACGTAAACAAAGGCGTCCGGAGATTCGTTCTGCCGGTAAGTCACGCCTTTGGCGCCCAAGCCCCAGCTCCGGTTACGGTCGAGGGGCAACATGTCGGAGACGCCGGCGTCGTGGATGCCGGGAATCGCTTTAACGCGGCGAAGCATTTCCTGAAGGATCGCAGCGCGCCGCGCCGGCGCGTCCTTGCCGCCGCCGTCGTCATAGTCGACGCGGAGAGCGGCGGCGCGGTCGGGTTGGAATCCCAGGTCGACGTCGAGGACGCGCAAGAAGCTGCGCAGTAGCAGGCCTGCCCCGATCAGAAGCACGCATGCCAGGGCAACTTCAGAGACCACCAGCGCCGAGCGCATGCGCTCATGCTTGTGGCCTGCCGTGGTGCCATGCGCGGAGTCTTTGAGCGACTCTTGCACATCCTTCCCCGACATTCTGAACGCGGGTGCGATGCCGAAGAGCAGAGCGCTCAGCACGGCAACCAGCAGAGTCCACCCGAGCGCGGACGCGTCGACATGGAGCGTACTCAGCAGGGGCAGAGCAATGGATCCCTGATGCGCGAGATAGTGGGTCATCAGGAATGCGAAGCCAAGACCCATGATGGCGCCTCCCGTCGCGAGTACCATGCTCTCCGTCAGCAACTGGCGGATTAAGCGTCCGCGTCCGGCGCCCAGGGCGCTGCGCATGGCGAATTCCTTGTTCCGCGCGGCGGCCCGCGCCAGCGAGAGGTTCGAAAGATTCACGCACACAATCAGCAGGATCAGGGCGACAGCCGACCACAGCACGAAGAGGGATCGCCGCAGTTTGCCGCTGACGTGATCCTTCAAAGATTGCACCTGGCCCTGGTAGCCCTTGCCCCATTCCGGATGCGCCAGGCTGAAGTAGAACGTCGGGAAGAGCAGGTTGGCTTCCGCCTGGACCTGGGCCACCGTGATCCCGGGCTTCATGCGGGCGACGAGCAGGAGGGTATTACCCCAGTACCGCATGTCGTCCATCGGCGAAGGGACCAGGATGTCCATCTTCGTGCCGGGCGCAAATACGGAGCCGAAGTCGAACGTGGAAGGCAGCACGCCAACCACCGTCGTTGAGTTATTGTTCAGCGTGATCGCTTTTCCCACGATCGATGGTTGCGCGCCGAATTGCTGCTTCCAGTATAGATAGCTTAGCAGCACCGAATGCGAGGCGTTTTTCCTGCACTCTCCAGGCGTGAAGAGCCGTCCCAATGCGGGCCGCACGCCCAGCGTCTGAAAGAAATTGCAGGCGACCCAGACTCCGGAGACAGGCTTCGGGTCGCCGAAGCCCGTCAATTTGTAATCGGCAGCGCCGTAGAATGGCATGTAAGCGGTCACGCTCTCGAGGGACTGCTGGCGCTGCTGATAGCTTTCAAACGCATCCACCGAGTAAGTCACGCACGACAGGCCGCACGTTTTCGGAGGCCCCTGTATCCAGACCAATTCCCTCGCATCCCGAAAAGGCAGGGGCCGCAGCAGAATCGTGTTCACCACGCTGAAGACGGCCACGTTCGCGCCGATGCCGAGAGCAAGAATCAGCACCGCGATCAGCGTGAACGCCGGATCGCGTCGCATGATGCGAAATGAATAGCGCAGGTCCTGCTTCAAGACGTCGAGCGCCGGCAAGCCACTCTTGTCGCGATGAGATTCATTCGACGTGGTCATTCGCGTCTCCGTGTTGAATATGAATCCGACCTGCCTGCGGACAGTACCACGTAAATTGAAACGCGAGATCCCGCTTCCAAGTTCCAAGATTCTTTGCCAGCACGCTGCTACTCCTGGATTTCACTCTAGCCACTTGTCACTTGCCACTAGCGACTGCCCTATGGCCGGCCGAGCACCTGTTCGAAAAAGTCCAGCGCCCGCGGATCGTTGGACTGTCCGAGCCAGAACATCGCGTCCTTCCTCACAACCGGGTTCGAGTTCGATCGCGCGACCCCGATGAGCAGCGGCACGCCTTCATCTTTCGGAAGCTGGCTGAGCGCGAACACGGCTTTCTTCTTGACCTCGGTTTCGGGGTCGCGCTCGATCGCTTCGGTAATCGCGCCCTCCGCCTTCTTGCCCGCCTTCTGCGCCAGCCAGAAAATCGCCTGGCCGCGGACCCGCGGGCTCGGATCGTGATGAGCAGAGTCGATCAGAACGTCGATGGCTTCCGGCTGCTTGCTGAGCGTGAAGTCGAACATCAACTTCTCGCGAAACCGATCGTCGCTATCCGCGCGCGCCAGCGGTTTGAGCGTCTCGAATCCCACTCTCCCACGCGCCGACGCCATCCAGAACGCGGCACGCTCGCGCATTTTCTCGGGCTCGTCCCCAGCCAGGAATCCCCGGAGGGCGGCATCGGCCTCGGGCGCGGCATGCAGCGCGATCGCGGCAATCGCGCCATCGGCGATGTGATCACGGCCTTCGCCGTCTTCCGGCTCGGGCCTGGAGCCGGCGCCTTTTACCAGCGATGTAAGCAACTCCACGCTCTCCGCCGGATTCACCCCGGTCAGCCAGTAGACGCTGCGTCCGCCGGCATCGAGTTCGCAGTCTTCGGAAAACACCCTCACCTTCTCGACCGCGCGATTCTCCACGCGGAACATCACCACCAGATCGGGAGCTTCGAGATGGGTCGTGCGCTTGTCCGAGGTCATGTTGAAGCCCTGGCTGCCATCTTCCAGCCGGCACTGGCCGCAGAAGCGCGTGGATCCATAATCGAAGTTGCAGCACTCCTCGTAATCGCCGTTCACCGCCGGCGCCTCATAGCCGATCCACACCGGAGATGTTTGGCCCTTGACGAGCGCGTCGAATTCGCCGCTCAGGCCGGACGTGACGGCACGCTGTTGCACGTTGCCATTCACGATGGACGGGTTATCGGCCCTGGCGGCCGTTGCCGCGAGGATCGCTGCCAGCGCTATTCCGATTACGCTTTGAATTTTCATGGTCGCCTCTTGGAGAAAGTGACTAGTGGCTCAAAATCTCCATCATGTAATCCGTACTATCCTTCGAATTCATCACCGCCAGCTTGGAGACGATCTCCTTTTTCATCGCCGGATCGGTTTCTTTGCGCGCGATGCCCACCAGCGCGTGGGCATTACCCTGGATGAAGAGCGCGTCGAGGACGGCTTTCTTCGTCTCGGGATCCATGCTGCTGGAATACATCTGGACCAGGGTCTCGCCGGTCTTGTCGCCGCCGAGGAGGCCGAGGCTGTGAATGGCTTCGCGCTGCAATTCGGGATTGCGCTCGGTGCGCACCACCTCCAGCAGCTTCTGGGAATTCCCGCTCAGAAACAGGGCGTGAAGAATCGCCTTTTTCGCCTCGATCGAGGACTCCTGCTGATACAGCTGCCAGAGCTGGTCGTTGGCGCCGAG
>JASHQD010000554.1 GCA_030037755.1 Terriglobia bacterium | reverse complement strand
GTTCAAATCTGGACACCGGCAGCCGTGACGCTTGTCACGGAAATTCCCCGCTGAATGTGCTAAACGGGATTCAAGGAGCTCACGCGAGCTTCTAACCCTTTTGGGTGTCATATGCTTATGGATGATATGGCGATTTTGCGCACCGGTCCGGGCACCTGGTCAGGCCACCGATCCACACACCTGGACTTTAGTGCCAGCGGAAATGCGATGGCCGAGCGCCCTACGTTACACGCCTACGCTACACGGCTGGGCGAGGCTTTAACGGCGACGAAGGCCACGCTCCGGAAAAAACAATTGTTTATAAAAACCTGGGGTAAGCAAACCCAAAAGCCACGTAGAATCAGTAGTTTATGTCATAATTGGGTTCCGAAGCAAACCCATCGAAACCCATAAATCATTTAGCATGAGTAACATGACTCGCGCAAGTTGTCCGCAAGTCATTGAAAACACGTGCCGTCCGTCCTGGAAGAGCAAAACACAGAGAATGGCCAAGACTGATGAGAAAATGACCGCAGGGAACGAAGAAGGCCAGTCGAACTGCGATTCGCCGCGCACTTCAGTCGCCGCTTGCGACGGGTCAAATTCCGAAATCAGAACTCAGGAAGACGAAGGACCGGCAACGATGCCGGCGCTCGCAGGACTGATCCGGCACACCTGGTGTCCGATTCTTTGCGACCAGGAGAATATGTCGGAGACTTTGACAAACCCTCCGAGCTTATAGCGTCCGACGGAGGCCAGAGCGGCCGAAGCGACGCATCCGCACTCGCTGCAAACCGGCTTGCCGCCGAACTGGCACGGCCCAATCGGTGTCTTGAGATCCGCCGAGACACAGGTCGTGGTCTGCGCAAAAATGCATTCCCGGGGGGATGCCGGCGCGTGATGGTATCCGTCCAGAACGCGGTCCGGCAGTTCGACTTTGGGAAAGTGGCGGCGCAGATCTGCCAGTTCGCGCAAGATCGTTCGCCGGTCCTGGAGTGTCAATCTTTCGGCGCTCACTTCGCCTTCTTGCGGCGTGTACAGGCTGAACCAGATTTTGCGAATCTCCTCGCGCGCCGACCAGAACTCGGCAAATTCCGCGAAATAGCCGGGCCGGCCCACCATCGGACGCGTCACGGTGCAGTGCACCACAAACTGGTGGCCAGCGATGTGCTTGAGGATGCGATCGTAAGTGGCCGGTGCGCGCCGGATGTTATGGTCGGCCGGGAGACCGTCGATGGATACGACCAGGTGAAGGCTTGGAATGGATCGCCAGGCGATGGGCACAGGCCGCACGGCGCTCGTCACCAATTGCACTTCGATGCCCATGCGATCGAGCCGCGGCAACAGCACGTCCAGTTCGCGATAACGGACGAGGGGTTCGCCCCCAACGATTGAGACGTGCAGCGGGCGATGGCGCCGCACGAGCGCCAGCACCCCGTTGATCAGTTCCTCTCCCTGGAAATCCGCCAACTCGTTGAGCTTGACGGCGCCGCCCAAATGCTCCGGCTGGTACGCGTAACATCCGGGGCAATGAAGCGGGCACCGCCGCGTGATCTCAATGGAAAGCAGCGGACGTTGCCCCCGCAGAATCTTGCTCCAAGCCGGTATGACTGCCGATGACTTCACAGATGGCCGCCTTTCCGCGTTTACGCGACAAGAGGGTTAGAATGCACCATGTGCAACCCGGTTGCACCGAATTATTTCCTTCAGAGCTTACAAGAGGCGGGTTTCAGGGGGACGGCAGACGACGCCGGCGTGAGGAGAAGGCTGTTTCGAGAAGCTCGAATTTGCCTTCCAGTCGCGCGAGGCGGGTCTCGTGGTCAGCGACTTGGGCGCCGATTTGTTTCATCTCGTCCGTCAGCCGCAGGATGCGATCCTCGACAGTCAGAATCATCTTGAGGGTCTCATAGAGATTGCCGGCTACACTCATGCGGCGCCTCCATTGCGGCGCTTCCGCAGCAGGGCAATCGTTTCGTCGAGCCGTCGGATGCTCCGATCGAGCGAAGCGTTAGCCTCTTTGACGAGCAGCCCCAATTCCTTCTCATCGAAGCCATCGGGGAGATCCAGGTACATGTCCAGTGCTGCCCTCAGCTCGTCGGAGAACGTGGACTTGTGTTTCCGCGCTCGCGCAAACAGGCCCTTGCGCTGTTTCGGAGTAAGATAAACCGTGGTTGCCGTTGCCGTTGCCATTCGGAGCTCCCTATATTTCATACATACGTCATTGAGTGCGCCCTGTCAAACGCCGAGGTTTCATGATGCGAATCGCAATCCTATCGGATATTCATGGCAACCTGACCGCGCTCGAAGCGGTGCTGGCCGATTTGCGCCGGACCTCGCCCGACCTGATTCTGCATGGTGGCGATCTTCCGCATGGGGGATCGAGGCCTGTGGAGATCGTGGATCGCATTCGCGAGCTTGGCTGGCAGGGCGTACTTGGCAACACGGATGAGATGCTCTTCGCGCCAGAGTCGCTGGAAGACTTCGCGGCGCGGCAATCGCACGAGTTGCAGCCTTTGTTCGGCGTAATCCGCGAAATGGCGGCCTGGACGCGCGAAGCGCTCGGCGACGAACGCCTTGCGTGGCTGCGTTCGCTACCGCGAGTGCAGATTCACGCCCCGGTGGCGCTCGTACACGCCAGCCCCGAGACTACGTGGCGCGCACCCCTGGCGGCCGCCAGCGATGCGGACCTGGAATCGACTTACGCACGGCTCGGCCAGCCGGTCGCCGTCTACGGGCACATCCACCAGCCGTACATCCGCGGACTTACCGGCCTTACGGTTGTCAACAGCGGCAGCGTCAGCCTGTCTTACGACGGTGACTCTCGGGCCTCGTACCTTCTCCTCGATGAATCGACGCCCGAAATCCGGCGTGTAGAGTACGACCTAGACGCGGAGATCGATTCCCTCTTGGCTTGCGGTCTTCCCCATGCCGATTGGGTGGCCAGGATGCTGATGCGCGGCGGGTTCGAGATGCCGTAGCGAGGAATTACCGTCTTGCGATTGCCGATGGCCCCGCCCGGCCTGGATCAGGGGCGCGTGCCGGGGGTTATTCGCCTTCACTCGACTTGTGCGGAGGTCGTTTCCTGGCGGTGAATCATTCCGGCTCCGATCCAAGGCAATATCCGATCTGAAAACTGCCGTGAGTCGCCCGTTCGTGCTATAGTTGGTCGAACCCACGTTGCGAAGCCACTTGTTGGCCGCCCCCGTTCGTGCCCCCAAGTTGCCTCCTGACCCGGCTTTTTCTCGATTCAGCGCTTTGGCGTTGTTCAAGAGGCCGCGCGAGGGTCTGAATAGAGTCTGGAATTTGCCGAGTTCGAAGGGGATCCCACAACGAATGAACGCCCTGCTGATTTATCCTGAATGGCCTGATACGTACTGGAGTTTCAAGCACGCGCTGCCTTTTGAGGGCAAGCGCTCGGCTTATCCGCCGCTCGGCCTGCTGACGATCGCGCCGCTGCTGCCCAAGCACTGGAACAAAAGGCTGGTGGACACCAATATCCGTCCGCTGACCGACTCCGATCTGAAATGGGCCGACGTGGCCCTGATCAGCGGGATGCTGGTACACAAATCCGAGGTCCTGAAGATCCTCGACCGCTGCCGGGCGCGCGGCCTCAAGACGGTCGTGGGCGGGCCGATCGCTTCCAGCGTTCAGGAATTGCCGATGCATGCCGATCACGTGGTGATCGGCGAGGCCGAAGCGCTTATGCCGGCCATCGTGGCCGACATTGAAAAGGGCAGCGGAGATCCGGTCTACAAGGCTGAGGACATGCCCATGCTGGCCTCGACGCCCGTGCCGGACCTGACCCTGATCAATCCCAAGTATTACAGCTGCATGGCCATTCAGTACTCGCGCGGGTGTCCGTTCAATTGCGAGTTCTGCGACATTATCGAGATCTATGGCCGGCGCCCGCGCACCAAATCGCCTGAGCAGGTGCTGGCCGAGCTCGATCAGCTCAACGACATGAGGTGGCGCGGGTCGGTCTTCATCGTGGACGACAATTTCATCGGCAACAAGAAAAAGGTCAAAGAGTTGCTGCCCCACGTCGTGGACTGGAATCTCCGCAAAGGATCGCCTTTCACGTTTTTCACCGAAGCGTCACTGAACCTGTCCGACGACAAGGATCTGCTGCAGCTCATGAAGGACGCGCGGTTCAATCGCGTGTTCCTGGGCATTGAGACGCCGGTCGAGGAGAGCCTGAAGGAGGCCCAGAAGCTGCAGAACACGCGCCGCAGCCTGATGGAGAGCGTCCGCCGAATCCAGGCTTACGGTATGGAAGTGATGGCCGGATTCATCGTCGGGTTCGACAACGACCCTGAAGACATTTTCGATCGCCAGGTCGAATTCATCCAGGAGAGCGGCATCCCGATGGCGATGGTCGGACTGCTTCTGGCTCTTCCCGGCACGCAGCTTTACCGGCGTCTGCAGAAGGAAGGCCGGCTGGTGGACGAAGGCGGCGGGAACAACATGGATCTGTCGCTGAATTTCATTCCCAAGATGAACGCGCAGCGGCTGGTGGAAGGCTACCAGTCGATTCTGCAGCGGATCTATCACCCCGACGCCTATTACGATCGCGTCCGGCAATTCCTCGAGCATTTTGAGCCGGTCGCTCACACCAAGCGCCGCCTGTCGGATTATCAGGCTTTCTTCCGCTCGATTCTCAGGCAGGGAGTCTTCGGCGATTCGCGCCGCAGCTACTGGAAGTTCTTCCTCGAAGCCGCCACGCGCTACCGCAAATCCTTCGACACGGCCATTACGCTGGCCATCATGGGATATCACTTCCAGACCCTCACGCGCGCGGTGCTGGAACCCGAGTAGCCGGTGCTTCGGCAATTTGCGACCTGCCTGCAACCCACGGGCGGCTTCGCCCGCGGGCCAAGCCGCGTTTACCATCCACTTCAGCCCCGAACAGTGGCATAATCACCTGTTTGTAGCGGCGGTCTGTGACCGCCGGCAAGCCAGCAGCGGCTCCGCGCAGTACCGGACCGTCCACTCCTCATGTCTAGCGATCGCTTCGCCATCGGCATCGACTACGGAACTGAATCCGGGCGCGTGGTGGTCGCACGTGTCCGCGACGGCGCGCTGGTGGGGCAAGCCATCGTGTCGTACCCGGACGGCGTGATCGACGAGGGATTGCCCGGCGGCGGTCCGAAGCTCGACCACGATTGGGCGTTGCAGAATCCGCGCGATTATCTGCTGGTGGTGGAGAAGGGAGTGCCGCGCGCCCTGAAGGAAGCCGGAGTCCGCGGCGATCAGGTCATCGGTTTGGGCACGGATTTCACCGCTTCCACGCCGATGCCCACGCTGCGCGACGGCACTCCGCTTTCGTTTCTGCCGAAATACCGCAAGCAGCCGCACGCCTGGACGAAGTTGTGGAAGCATCACGCCGCACAAGCTGAAGCCAATCGCATCAACGAAGTGGGCCGCGAGCGCGACGAGGAGTTCATCCGCATTTACGGCGGCCGGTATTCCTCCGAGTGGTTCTTCTCGAAGTTGCTACAGGTTCTGAACGAAGCTCCGGCCATCTACGAGGCCAGCGAACGCTTCATCGAGGCCGCGGACTGGATCGTCTGGCAGTTGACCGGCGAGGAGAAGCGCAACACCTGTACGGCGGGCTACAAAGCTATGTGGGTGAAGGGACGCGGATTCCCTTCGCCGGATTTCTTCCGCGCCGTGAGGCCAGGCTTTGAAACGGCTTTCGGGAAGCTCAGCGAGGACTACTATCCATTGGGCGCCAGAGCCGGCGGACTGACGCCGGAGTGGGCGCGCAATACGGGTCTGCGCGCCGAAACGCCCGTCTCGATCGGCAATGTCGACGCGCATGTGGCCGTGCCCGCCTGCACCGTAGTTAGACCCGGTTCGCTTGTGATGATCATGGGCACGTCGATCTGCCACCTGGTTCTCGGAGCCGAGCGGCAGATGGTCGAGGGCATGTGCGGCACCGTGGACGGCGGCGTGGTGCCCGGCTTGTGGGGATTTGAGGCGGGCCAGTCGGCGGTTGGCGACATCTTCGCGTGGTTCTTCGAGCACGGCGTGCCGGATTACATCCGGACGGAAGCGCGCAAGCTCAAGCTGCCGGCCACCGAGATCCTGGAGAAACGGGCGGCGGCACTCAAACCGGGCCAATCCGGCCTGCTTGCGCTCGACTGGTGGAACGGCAACCGATCGATCCTGGTCGACGTCGACCTCACGGGCGTGCTGCTGGGTATGAATCTGGCGACGCGTGCCGAAGAAATCTATCGGGCGCTGATCGAGGCTACAGCCTTCGGCACGCGGCAGATCGTCGAGGCGTTCAACAGCAAAGGCGTCGCCGTGCGTGAGCTCGTCGCTTGCGGCGGCCTGCCGGAGCGGAATCCGCTGCTGATGCAGATTTACGCGGACGTGACCGGGCTCGAAATCAAGCTGGCTGATCCTTTAATGACGTGTCCCGCGCTTGGCTCGGCCATGCACGGCGCGGTTGCCGCAGGACCTGAGACTGGCGGCTACGCGGCGATTTACGATGCCGCGAAGCGGATGGCGCACGTGCAGCGCAAGAGTTATCGGCCAAACGCGGTGCGGCACGAGGTTTACAATACGCTGTTCAAGGAATATCAGATGCTGCACGATTACTTCGGGCGTGGCGCAAATGACGTCATGAAGCGGCTGAAGGAGTTGAAGGCGCAACTTTCCGCGCGACAGTAGCGGGATTCGGGTTTCGGTGTCGCCAGGCAACGCCTTGGCTCCAGTCTGCGAACACCGAAAACCAAAAACCGAAAACCGGGCCCACAATGGCCAGCTTGGACCAACTTCGGCGGCAAGTCTGGGAGGCTAACCAGGGGATCTATCGCGCCGGACTCGTGACCATGCACAGCGGCAACGCCAGCGGCATCGATCGGGAGCGCGGATTGGTGATCATCAAGCCGAGTGGCATGGATTACGACAAGATGAAGCCCGCTGACCTGGTCGTGACGGATCTCGAAGGCAAGAAGGTGCGCGGGAAATGGAAGCCGTCCGTCGATTTGCCGCATCATCTGTATATCTACAGACACCGGCCGGATACCGGTGGCGTGATTCACACGCATTCGAATCACGCCACCGCCCTTGCCATGCTCGGACGCTCGATTCCGGCGTATCTGACGGCGATCGCGGATGAATTCGGCGACGAAATTCCCTGCGCGCCCTACGTCGACAACATCGGCGACCACATCGGCGAGGCGGTGATTGCCGCGGCCGGCAGATCGCCCGTCGTGCTGCTGGCGAATCACGGAGTATTTGCCTTCGGCCCCACGGTCGCGGCGGCGTTCAAGGCTGCCGTGATGGTGGAGGATGTGTCGCGCACGTGTCATCTCGCGCTGCAACTCGGCCAGCCAAAGCCCTTGCCGCCGTCGGAAGTGAAGAAGTGGTACGACAGGTATCACTCCACCTACGGGCAGAACGAAGGATGAAATCAGAAGGATGAAATCGGAAGTACGAAGTCAGAAGTATGAGGCCAGAAGTATGAAGCCAGAAGTATGAAGCCAGAACTCAGAAGTCTGGAATCTGGAAGCTGGAATCTGGAATGTAGAACACAAATTCTGAGGTATGAATTCCGACCCGCACATGCTGCTGACTCTCAAGGTGCCTGCTGGGTTCTCACCTCACACAAACACTGCCGGGTGTGTTAGGGGAGGAATGATATGAGTTCTGCTACTTTTGGCGTAATCGTCGGGAATCGTGGATTTTTTCCGGCTGCGCTGGTTCGTGACGGGCGTGAGGAGATTCTGCGCCTTCTCGAGACTGAGGGTTACAAGGCGATCTGCCTGACTCCGGAAGACACCAAGTACGGTGCCGTAGAAAGCCTCGCCGAGGCGCGTAAATGTGCCGACCTGTTCCAGCAGCATCGCGACGAGATCGACGGCGTGCTGGTCACGCTGCCCAATTTCGGCGACGAGCGCGCGGTCGCCAACACGCTGCGCTTCGCCGGACTCGACGTGCCGGTCCTGGTGCATGCCTTTCCCGACGCTGCCGACAACATGTTGATGGGCTCGCGCCGCGACAGTTTCTGCGGCAAGATGTCGGTGTGCAATAACCTCTGGCAGTACGGAATCAAGTTCTCGCTTACCTCCCGGCACACGCAAGCGCCCTCGTCGCCGGGGTTCAAGGCTGATCTCAAGAGCTTCGCCGCGACCTCCCGGATCGTCAAGGGCCTGAAGAACACGCGCGTGGGCGTGATCGGCGCGCGTCCGGCAGCGTTCAACACGGTACGTTTCAGCGAAAAACTCATGGAGAACCACGGCATCACCGTGGAGACGCTCGATCTTTCGGAAGTGATGGGACGCGTGGCGCGCATGAAGGACGACGACTCGAAAGCGACTGCCAAGCTCGCCGGCATTCAGGGCTATGTCGACACGCGCGGCATCCCGCCGGCATCGCTTATGAAGATGGCGAAGTTCGGCGCGGTGGTCGATGGCTGGATTCAGGACAATCAGCTGGCCGGCACGTCGATTCAGTGCTGGACGGCGATGGAGGAATACTTCGGCGTGGTGCCGTGCACGCTGATGAGCATGATGTCGAACCATCTGCTGCCGAGCGCTTGCGAGACCGACATGATCGGTATGATCGCCATGTACATCCTGCAGCTCGCGGCCGGCGAACCCAGCGCCATCGTCGATTGGAACAACAATTACGGCGACGATCCCAACAAGTGCGTGATCTTCCACTGCTCCAATCTGCCGAAGCACTTCTTCGAAGATTTCAAGATGGATTTTCAGGAGATCATCGCGGGCTCCGTGGGCAAGGACAACACCTTCGGCACGGTCGTCGGCAAGCTGAAGAGCGGACCCCTGACCTACTGCCGCGTGTCCACCGACGATCTGCAGGGCAAGATGCGCGCCTACTGCGGCGAAGGCGAGATCACGGACGATCGTCCGCAGAGCTTCGGCGGCTACGGCGTGGTCCGGATTCCCGAACTGCAGCGCCTGTTGCAATACGTCTGCCGCAACGGCTTCGAGCATCACGTGGCGGTGAACCGGAGCCATTTCGGCAAAGCCGTCGCGGACGCGCTCGGTAACTACAAAGGCTGGCAAGTCTACCAGCACGCTGACGCGTAGCTGTAGCGGCGCTGTCCCCGGCGTCGCCAGGCGCCCGTGTCCTCCATGGTGGCGCCTCAATCACAAGATTCTCGCGGCGGCGGCGGCGGTGGGGACACCGCCGCTTCAGCGCGTGCAAGGGGAACCAAAGAATCCTGGAAGTCAACGGTGCTGCACAACGGCCGACACCTCATCATCCAACAGGGTCATGAAAACCCCGATTCATATCATTCCGAGCGAAGCGAGGAATCTTATCAGTGATTTATTCTCAGAAGCGAGATTCCTCGCTGCGCCCGGAAAGGCGTGAATCGAAGACGCCTTTCAACACCCTTCTAAGCCGCACAGAATAGCTTGCGCGAGAAAAAGCGGAATTCGATAACGAGGGTACCGGCACAGGTAGTTTACCTGTCAGAATTATATCTACTCGATTAACCTGACACTATGAAATATTGACAGGTTCCCACAGCGGGCGTAACATCGGCGCCAAATGGGGGAACAAGGCTTCGAAGGGCTAAGGATATCCCATTACTCGGTGCTTGATCGACTCGGCGCCGGCGGCATGGGGGAAGTGTACCGTGCACAGGATCTGGACCTCAGGCGCTTCGTGGCTCTGAAATTCCTTCCGCTGTCGCTCACATCGGGAGTCTCATCGGGCAGCGGCTTGAGCCGCGCGGACGTTCTGCAACGCTTTCGCCGTGAGGCCCAGGCAGTCGCCGCTCTGAACCACCCCGGGATCTGCACAATTTTCGAAATAGGCGAGTGGAATGGCCAGCCTTTTATCGCGATGGAGCTCCTCGAGGGAAGCACTCTGCGCGACAAGCTTGCAGAGGTCGCCCCCGCGCCGCTCGAGTTCCCGCAAATCCTGGATTGGGGAACACAGATTGCGGGCGCCTTGGACGCCGCTCACCAGCAAGGAGTGATCCACCGGGACCTTAAGCCGGCGAATCTCTTTGTGACCACGCGCGGCCGGGCAAAGATCCTGGACTTCGGGCTGGCGAAGCGCAAACCGCTGGCGCGCGAGAAAGCGGGCGTAGGTGGCAGCGCCGATCCTGATGAGACGAGTGCCATCAGCTGGGGTCTGGAGAACAATCCCACGATTTCAGCAGAAGAGCGCGAGCTGACGAATCCAGGGTCGCTCCTGGGCACCATCGCTTATATGTCCCCCGAGCAGGCTCTCGGCGAGCCCGTTGACGAGCGCACGGACATTTTCAGCCTGGGCGCGGTCCTTTACGAGATGGCGACGGGATCCCGCGCCTTTAAGGGAGCGACGCTTCTCGCGGTTTCAAACGCCATTATCAACCATGACCCGGAGCCTGCTGCTCGATTGAACCCAAACCTGCCGACGGCATTCGTGGACTTGATCGAGAAGTGCCTTGCCAAGAATCCGGACGAACGCTATCGGGCGTCCGCCGAGCTGCGCGCGGATTTGGAGCTCCTGGAGACTGGCCTGGAAGTGGAAACCGTCCCCAAGCGAACTCGAACGCCCAAGAAACGCGATCGGCGTCAACTGCTGATGCTGCTTGTGGGTGGTCTGCTGGCCGTCAGTCTTCTCGCCCTCGCACGCCCGGCGTCTCGCGGCTGGATAATCGCCCGTGCCGATAGAGTGCTGAATCGTTCCCATGCGCCGGCGCTTCCGCGTCCCGTGAATCTGGTAGTCCTGCCCTTTACGGGGATCATTTCCGATCCCAAACTGGTGGCATTCGGCAACGGCATCGCCAACGAACTAACGGCTCGTCTGGTCCAGTTAACACTGGGCCGGTCATTCCAGATCACGCCCGCCATCATCGTCCGCGAAAAGCACATTACCACGCTCGATCAGGCGCGCCGCCAGTTCGGCTCGAATGTGGGGCTCGAGATCGACTTGCAGCGTGCTGACGGCATTACGCGGGTCAGCTACACCCTGATTGACGCCAGGACCGGCAGTGCTATCCGCGGTGACTCTGTCGCGGCGCCCGATTCCGACTTGATCGCACTTGAGGATCGCGTCCTCGAAAGTGTCGCGCAGTCCCTTGATCTCGGGCTGGGCTCCGAGGAGCGACGAGCGGAATCCTTCCGCGGGACACGCAGCTCCGCCGCATATGACTTCTACGTGCAAGGAATCGGCTACCTCCAGGAGTCCCTTGATCCGGCCAAGCTTTCGAGCGCGGTGGAGACCCTGCGGGAGGCGGTGAGACTCGACCCGCGGTTCGGGCTCGCAGAGGCAGCCCTGGGGGAAGCGTACTGGACCCAGTATGCTTCCACGAAGGATCAGCAGTGGATTGAGCCGGCGCGGACAGCCTGCGCGCAAGCCATCGCGCTGGGGAATTCCGGCGCGGAAGGGCACCAATGCCTGGGAACGTTGGCCAACGGCACGGGCGACTACACGACCGCTGCCGCCCAGTTTCAGCTCGCGGTCCAGCTTGATCCCACGAGCGATCGGGCCTATGACAACCTGGCGCAGGCTTACATCAACTTGAATCGTCCGGGTGATGCGGAGAAGACTTACCAGCACGCGATCAGCCTGCGGCCGGGATACTGGTACGCCTACAACAAGCTCGCGATCTTCTACTATAACCAGCAGGACTATTCCAAAGCGCGGGACATGTTTCAAAAGGTTATCGAAATGGCTCCCGACAGCTATCAGGGATATGTGAATGTCGGCGCTATGGATCTGGCCCTGGACGATGTGAAGGGTGCTACCAGCGCCCTCGAGCGTTCGATCGAGATCCAGCCGTCAGAAACAGCCTACGCGGTCCTCGGCACCGCTTACTTCCTGCAGGGCGACTATCGCAAGGCGGTGCGCGAGTTCGAGGAGAAGGTCAGACTGGACCCCAACGCGGCGGACAGCTGGGGATATCTCGCTGACGCCTGCTACTACGCCGGCGATCGCGCGCGGGCTATGACGCTCTACCGTCGCGCAGTAGAATTGGACGAAGACGCTCTGAAAGTCAATCCGAATGACGCCTCCGTGCTGGCATTCCTGGCGAGCTATCACGCCATGCTTGGCGAGAAGGACAAGGCCAAAGAGGATCTGAACCGGGCGCTGGCCTTCGGGCGTCTGGACCAGAGCATACAGTTTCAGGCCGGCGAGGTATACAACGACCTCGGCGAGACGGAAGTGGCGCTGGAGTGGCTCGCAAAGGCCGTGGCGGCCGGCTACTCGCCCTACGTCATCGACCACGCGCCGGAGTTCAACAACCTTCATGATGATCCGAGGTACAGGCAATTGCTCGGACGCAAGTGAGCACGCGATTCGGCGGCCATAGACCGCCGTTACAGTTAAGGAGGTAAAGGAAATGTCAGATGTCGACTGCTGCAGCGGAGATACCTATACATTTTCACCAGGAGACCAGTTCGATTTTGTCAACAACACAAGCCAGGACGTGCAAGTTACAAACTGTAATCCTCCTCTTGCCGCCCTAAGCTACGACGTGCCGGCAGCGCAGGGGGGCAATCCGGGCCGATGTGCGGCGCAGGTCGCCGACGGAGCCCAGGACGGGGAATATACGCTCTCGACGACCGGTTGCCCGGGACCCCTGCCGCCCTTCCCGGTTATCAAGGTCGCGGGCTGAGCCCGTCGATTCGCACTGGACCTGCACTTTTGAAGTGGCAAGTGGCGAGTGGGAAGCTTATCCCTTGCCGCTTGCCACTGTCAGTTGCCGGTCAACAGGACGATGCAAAAGCCTCCAATCATGTCATTCTGAGCCTTCGCAGCCGTTGGCTGCCCGTGAGTCGCGACGACTCCACTCCTCAGCCGTCTAGATTTCAGCAAAGCCTCTCCATCCAATTCGTATCCAATATACGACACTACTTGACACTGTCGTGTTTTGTTGATACGTTCTCATCTGTAGCGGGCTATGACTCGTAAAGCTCAACCCGATTGCACGAAGCCGCGCCAACCCGAGTTCAGCCTGATGGCGCTTGCCGCGGAGTCCGGCGTACCGGAGCGGACGATCCGCTATTACATTGCGCGCGGCTTGCTTGGCCCACCGGCGCGCGGAGGGCGCGGCGCTTTCTACACAGCCGGACACCTGGACCGCCTCCGCGAAATCCAGCGCCGTCAGCACGGCGGCCTGACACTGGCGGAGATCGAGCGGCAGGGCGACGCTGCCGCGACGCCGCGGCTTCCGGAGCCGGAGCCGTGGCTGCAATACACCCTCGCGCCTGACGTGGTCGTGCAGGTGCGCACCGGAGGCGCTCCGTGGCGAACGCGGCAGATCAGGTCCGTGCTCCAACGGCTGGCGCGCGAACTGGAAGATGGAAACAGGCGCGATGAGATCGAAGAGAAAGGCCGGCGCTCATAGAGCGTCGCCACATGCGCCGCTACAGAGTGCCGCTACAGAGCTGCAGAAGGAGGAATCGTCATGCCACACGCTCAGGCCGCCGCAGGTTTTGTACCGCGAACCCAATCCACCCAAGAGCCGCTCAAGCTGGCGATGCAGCGGCTCTGGCTGACCGGGCGCGTGCTTCCCGTTGGAGCGCGCCTCTGGGTCGCACACGAATTCCAGTCCGATGAGAGCAAGCCGGTGGAGGTGATTTACAGCTTCGCTCTGCCCCGTGACGCCGCTCTGCGGCGATTTCGCGTCCGCGCCGAGGATTTCACCGTCGATTCCGAGCTGCGTCCTACGGCAGAGGCTGTCAAGGCTTATGAAGACGGCATCCGAGCGGGATCGCTGGCGGCTTTGACGCGGCAGTACGGCGACGGTCTCGTGAATCTCACCGTGGGCAACATTCGTCCGCACGAGAAGGTCACGGTGTTGCTCGAAATGCTCGCGGGCGTCGAGCTGCACGACCGTGGCCTGCGGCTGCGTTTTCCCTTCACTCTCGCCCCGGCCTATCATGCCAGCGCTCGCGCGATCGAGGTCGAGCCGGGCGTCGGCGAGATGGAGCTGCCACCGGAGGAATTCGGCGACATCATCCTGCCCCGGTTCACCGCAGACGCGCCCCATCTGCACCAGGTCGGATTCTGCCTCGAAATGGACGCCGGCGAGACCGAAGAGATCGCATCGCCCTCCCACACCTTGCGCGTGCACGGGAAAGCCGGCGGGCAGAGTTCGGTCTCGCTGGCGCGGCAGAGCGATCTACCCGACCGCGACCTGGTGCTGGATGTCAGGACGAAACACGCCGGCGCAACTGTGCTGTCTGGCGTGGACCCGAGCGGCAAAGGACGCTTTGCGCTCATCGTCCCGTCTACGGAATTCGGAGCTGCGCCCTGCGGCGCGCGGCGCGTTGTGATCTTGCTTGACCGGTCGGGATCGATGAAAGGCGTTCCGCTCACGCAGGCCAGGAAGGCCATCGAAGCCTGCCTGGCCGCCCTCGAGCCCACCGACCAGTTCGGCCTCGTGGCGTTCGACGATCACACCGAGGTTTTCAAGACAAAGCTATGCGACGGCGCGGCGAAGAATCGAGGCAGCGCCCGCAAGTTCCTGGACGGAATCGAAGCGCGCGGAGGCACCCAGATCGCCGGCGGTATAGAAGCCGCGGCGAAATTACTTGGCGATGCGCAGGGAGACATTCTCATCCTCACCGACGGCCAGGTGTTCGGAACGGAAGTGATTCTCGAGCGGGTGCGCTCCATTGGAGCGCGAGTGCACTGCCTGGGCATCGGCAGCGCCAGCCAGGACAGGTTCCTCGCCCAACTCGCCGGTCAGACGGGCGGTGTGAGCCGATTTCTCACGCCGAACGAGCGCGTCGATCTGCCTGCGGTCGAGTTATTCGCGGCGGTCGGACGGCCGATCGCTGAAGGAGTCTGCGCATCGGTGGCTGCCGTGGAAGGTGCTCGAATCGCGCCCGAGCCCACCCGCTTCGTGCATCAGGGTACTCCGCTCCTGGTCATGGGTGAAACTCCCTCGAGCCGTGATGCGCTGCTGCAAATCGAGTGGCAGGAAGGTCAGAAGCACCTCAGCTTTCCGCTGTCTTTTGCCGGACCTCTCGGCAATACGCTGAAACTCCTGCAGGGCTCGCGAATCATCAGCGATCTCGAGAGCCGCTATCTTCCGCGCGAGAGGCACGGCGCGGTGGCGCGCAGCGAATCCTCGCGCGCTACCGCACTTCTGGAGGAACTGGGGCGCGAGTTCGGTCTCGGGAATCCCGAGATGTCGCTGGTCGCGGTGCTGAAGCGTGCCGGAGACCTGGAGGGCGAAATACCCACCACCCGTGTGGTCCCGGTCGGCATGGCGCAGGACACACTGTTCGCCAGCTATTTTGCATCCGCCGCCATGCCGCTCAGCGCACCGCCTCGGGCTGCGATGGCCGACGCTGATCACATCACGGGAGAATTCTTACTCGGGGTCAGCGAAGCTGCTTCCAAAGTACGCAATCTGCCCACACAGGCGCGCCATCGCCTGTTCGCGTCGCTCGGCTCGCTCTCAAGGCGACGCACCAGCGCCGAGGATACCGCCGCGCCGGGCGAGAGCATCGAGGAGGTGCAGATCAAGCTGGCCGCCATGTTGGAGCCGGACGGCGGCATGCCGGGGCGCACCATCGAGGCCCGGATTGCCAATTCGCTTGCAGTCCTCTTTCTCTTCCTTCAGCAAGGCAGCACGCGAGAATCAGGTCCGTTCCGGCTGCATATCGACCGCTTGCTGCGGTTCCTGGGCGCGGAGCGGCTGCGGGCGCTCGGGCCCGGGAACGCGGGCATCGCGACTCGCGCTTTGCAAGAGGCGCTGTCCGCCCGGCAATGGTCGAAAATCGATTGGGCGCTCAGGGTGCCGGCGAGCGGCGACATTGATTGCAAGGCCTTCTGGCGCGATCTCGCGTCATACGTGGAGGCCAGTGAGAAGGCGGCAGCGGGCTGAGGCGTGAGGCCGATTTAGGTGCGGTAGACACGCATCTCATCGCGAAGATCGTCCGCCGGCGTGCGCCGGGTAAAGAATAGGACGAGTTCTGGAGAATTGTCTTTTCCAACTCACAAAAAATGGCCATCAGCCATCAGCACTCACTGATTGGCAGACAGCTGGCTGAAGGCTGAGAGCTGACAGTTCACGGCTTCAAATCGGCAATTATTCATATCGCAGCGCAACCATGGGATCCACCCGCGAAGCCTTGCGTGCCGGGACCATGCAGGCGACGACGCCGGCCAGGACGACAATGGCTGCGATGCCGCCGAGCGTGAGCGGATCGCGCGACGAAACGCCCCAGATTTCGCCCGAGAGCAGGTTCGTCACCAACAGGCTCGAAATCTCCCCGATAACGATGCCAGCCGCGAGCAACTTCATTCCGCGTCCAAGAATCATGCCGAGCACCGCGCCCCGCTGCGCCCCGAGCGCCATGCGGATTCCGATCTCGTGCGTCTGCAGCGAGACCGAGTAGGCCATCACGCTGAACACGCCGGTGATCACCAGAATCAGGCCGATGCAGGCGAAGGCCCCGAGCACGACCAGACTGAAGCGGGGCTGCGCGAAGGCAAAGTCGCGCAGCAAAGTGTCGATGGAGCGGGTTTGCAGCACAGCGATGCCAGGGTCGAGGCTCCAGACCGCACGGTTGATGGTACGCGCCATGGCCAGCGGATCGCCCGTGGTCCTGACCAGCAGAGCGCGGCGCCCGGCGCCGGAGACCGTGTAAGGCAGGAAGGCTTCGGGCGCCACCGGGTCCCGGAGTCCCACATTCTTGCTGTCGCCGACCACGCCTACGATCTCGAAGTAGCCGCCACTGGCCGTCGCCGTCGTCCCCGCGGGTGTCAGGTCAAGGTCATTGAACTTGACTTTCTGCCCGATAGGATCACCCGTGCCCAGGAACTTGCGGGCAAACGTCTGATTGATCACCGCGACCATGCGCGGCGAATCGATGTCGGTTTCTGAGAGAAGGCGGCCGCGCTCGAGCGGCACTCCGACAGTGTGGAACCAACCTTCACTACAGAGTTCGTACATGGCAAGCCAGCGGTCCGAGTGAGTCCGGTTCGGGATGGTGACCTCGCTGCCAGGACCGAAGAGAGGCGGCAGGGTCATACCCTCGGCGACAGAAACCACGCCGGGCAGGGCGGCGATTCGAGGCAGGAGCTGCTGGAAGAAGATTCTTTGATCGGCGGCGTTGGCTCTCGCAGCGGGAAACACGAGGCGTTGTGCGAGCACGTGGTGGGGATCGAAGCCGAGGTCCACGTTCACCACAGCGAAGAAGCTGCGCATCATCAGACCGGCACCGGCCAGCAGGACGATCGAGAGCGCTACTTCGATCACCACCAGGCCGGAGCGCAGGCCGCCGTGCTTGAATCCGCTGTTGACGCCGCGACTCGCGTCCTGCAGCTGTGACTGCAGGTCGCTGCGAACGGCGTGCAGCGCCGGGGCGAGTCCGCATAGTAACGTGGTAACGACTGTGATGCCGATGGTGAAGATCAGCACCGCCCAATTCATCGTGACCTCCGACTCGCTCGGGAGCACGTTCTGCGGCATAGCAGCCATGACGGCTTTCAGTCCCCAGTAGGCGAACAGCAGGCCCATGACGCCGCCGAGGGTGGCGAGAATTCCGCTCTCGACCAGAAGCTGGCGCACCAGGCGGCCGCGCCCGGCGCCGATCGAGGCCCGGATCGCGATCTCCTTCTGGCGCGAGGTGGCGCGTGCCAGCAGCAGGTTGGCGACGTTGCTGCAGGCGATCAGAAGGAGCATGCCGACAGCAGCAAGCAGGATGTAGAGCATCGTCTTGAAATTGCCCACCACGTCACTTGCGAGGCCTACGGTCTGAATGTTGAAGCGCTTCGGATAATCGCTCGGGTACTGCTTCGCCAAATGCTGGGCGATCACGTTCAGGTCGGCCGCCACGGCTTCAAGACTCAAGCCGGGCTTGCGGCGCTGTTCGGAGATCAGGTAGACGGGCCGTCCGGGCGGGCTGACCCAACCCGCCGAATAAACGCCGGTGCGGCTCAGGCTGATGGGCACGTACACATCGGCGCCGAAGTACTGGAATCGTGGCGGCATGATGCCGATGAGTTCCCGCGAGACGCTGTTCAACGTGAAGGCGCGCCCGATCATGCTGCGATCGCCGTGGAACTGCTCCTGCCACATGCGGTAGTTCATCAGAAAGACCGCAGCCGCGTCCGGATTGCCGTCCTCGGGGGTGATCCAGCGGCCAATGACCGGCGGAACTCCCAGGAATTGGAAGGTATTGGGGGTTACGTAGGCGCCGGTGAGTTCTTTGGTGCCTCCGTCGCCGGTATAGAGCACGTCCGCCGTCGTGGTGCCGGTCATATCGGAAAAGACGTGGTTCTGATCCCGGTAATCCAGGAATTCCGGAACCGACAGGACGAGGCGTCCGGAATTGCCCGCCTCATCGAGATCGTGAATGCGAAAGACGCTGATTCCGTCCGCATCGCGGTAGGGGAACGGATGAAGCAAGGCGTTATCGACCACGCTGAAGATCACTGCCACCGCGCCGATTCCGAGTGCAAGGGTCAGTACCGCCACCACGGCGAAAGACGGCGCGCGCCGAAGCTGGCGCAAGCCATAGCGCAGGTCCTGACCCACGCGTTCGAAAGAGGTCCATCCCCACATTGCCCTGCTCCTTTCCTCGACGAGCGTCGTGTTCCCAAATCGACGTAGCGCGGCATAATGCGCCTCATCGGGAGCCATCCCGGCGTCGAGGTTCTCTTGCTCTGCAAGCTTGATGTGTGCGCGAATCTCATCGCCGAGTTCGTCGGCAGGCTTGCGCGAGGCCAACAGAACGTGAAGCTTGGCGAATTGTGTTCTCCAGCTCATGAAGCAGCTTTCAGCGATCAGATGTAGGGGCAGGTTTCAAACCTGCCCCTACTCGTCATTCATATCGAAGCGCAACCATGGGATCAACTTTCGTCGCCCGGCGCGCCGGGAGATATCCCGCAATCAGCGCGACAATCGACAGTACGGCAGCGGCAGCGACCATGGTCAGGGCATCGCGCGGACCGAGTCCGAAGAGCATTTGCTGCAGGACGCGCGTAGCCGCGAGCGAGATCAGGATTCCCGCCGCGAGACCGGCTGCCAGCACCGCGATCAAGTCGCCCATGACGAGGCTGAGAATCGAACCCGTTCCGGCCCCGAGGGCCATGCGCACGCCGAACTCGGTCCGTCGCTGGGTAACCTGGTAGCTGAGCGTGCCGTAGAGGCCGATCATCGCGAGCAGGAGCGCCAGTGCGCCGAAGAATCCCGAAAGCAGCGCCAGCAGGCGCTCCTGGACCATCGAGTCGTTCGCAAGCTCCGGGAGGGTGTGAAAAAGAAGCGGGATCTGCTGGTTCACTGAGGCGATGGCAGCCTGGATCGGCCGCGTGAGCGACGAGGGCGGTATCGCGGTGCGCACTTCGAAGGTTTCAATGTCGGAGTGGTCTGGGACCTGAGTGGCCGGGAAGAAGGCGGTGGCATGAATCTCGGTACGCATCGATTCGTACTTGGCGTCCCTAACGATCCCCACAACCTCAACCGGCGGACCTTGCTTCCCGGCACTATCGTCGATACGGAATGTCTTGCCAATGGGGTTCAGACCGGGAAAGAATCGGCGCGCCAGCGTTTGATTGACGATGGCCACCTGGGCCGAAGTCTTGGTATCTCCCGAGTTGAAGTTACGTCCCGCCAGAAGCGTCATGTGGAGCGTGCCCAAGAATCCCGGCGAGACAAAGTTGAACCACGCCAGCACGTCGTCGCCGGAGAGGGCTTTCGACCAATCGGTGTGGATGCTGTTGTTCCACGCGCCGCCGCTGAGGGGCGTCATCACGGAGCGGCCGACGGAAACGACGCCAGGCAGCGCGCTGACGCGGCTTTCGATCTGCTCATAGGTTGCGAGCTGTTGCTCCGGCGGAATCTTCGCCGTCTTGAGATCGGCCATCACCATCAGGACATTGTTCCGATCGAAACCGATGTCGAGCCTGGCGAGCTTGGCGAAGCTTCGCAGCAGCAGTCCGGCGGCTACCAGCAAAACCAGCGAGAGTGCCACCTGCGACGCCACAATCCATCTGCGGCTCCGAAGCCGAGCCGGACGCTCCAGTTCAAGGGCCTGGCTGCCCTTCATGGCCGAAGTGAGCGATACGCTGGTAGAGCGCAGCGCGGGCAGGAGTCCAAAGAGGATCGCGGTGAGCGCGGCAATCGCGGCCGTGAACCCCAGAACGCGACCGTCGAGCGAAAGGTCCAGAAAGACCGTATTCCGTGCCGTCGAGATGTAGCGCACCAGCACGGCCGTTCCCCAGCGCGCGAAGAGAACGCCCAAGAGCGCTCCCGCCAGGGAGAGCATCAGGCATTCGGTCAGCAGTTGACGGATCAGCCGGCCGCGGCTCGCACCGAGCGCTTGGCGTACGGCGATCTCCTTGTGGCGGGCGGCGGCGCGGGCCAGCATCAGGCTGGCGATGTTGGCGCAGGCGATCAGCAGCACCAGCCCTACCACGCCCATCAGGATCTGCAGCGGTTGATCGAACTGCTGCCGCAATTGTGAAATGCCTGCGGCGGCCGAATCCGTCACCAGAGACTGTTTAATGAAATTCTGCTGGCCACCTGCGGACCAGTTGAGCGGCACCGCAGCGGTCATGATCCCCGGCGAAAGCACCTTCAGTCGCGCCTTCAGTTGCGACCGGCCGAGGCCCGGCTTGACGCGGCCAGCCACGCTCAACCACCACCAGGAGCGAGCATCCAGCCGCGACCGCTCGCCGTCGATGACCTTGGTCGCGCAAATCGGCGCGGCGACGTCAAACTTCTGGCCGACATCCATCCCCCAAAAACCAGATGGTGCGACGCCGATCACCTCAAACGGATGATCGTTAAGCGAAAGCGTGCTGCCGATGGCACTATTTGCGCCTCCGTAGTGCTCCTGCCAGAAGCCATAGCTCAAAACGGCCACGGCCGGACAACCGCGCTGGTCGTCGGAAGCAGCGATCAGGCGGCCTGCGGCAGGCCGGAGCCCGAGCGTGTTGAAGAATCCGCCGCTCACCCAGATGGTGTTCGCCAGGTGCACGGCGCCGCCTCGCGCAAGATCCAAGCCGTCGGTGCCCCAGGCGAACGCTCCCGAGAAGACGTCCTGCTGATCGCGTACTTGCTCCCACAGGGTATTGGTGAAGCTGGGCGAAGCCTCGCCCCAGTTCGGGTTGTAGTGTTTCACCAACACCAGCTCGTCAGGCTTCTCGACGGGCAGCATCCGCAGCACGACGGCGTCGATCAGGCTGAAGATGGCGGTATTGGCGCCAATGCCGAGCGCAAGTGTAAGCACCGCGACTGCCGTGTACGCTGGCTTGCGCCGGAGCTGGCCCAGGCCGTAGCGGACATCCTGGAGCAATTGTTCGAACCATACCCATTTCCACATCTCGGTGCTCCTTTCCTCCGTCAGAGTGACGTTGCCGAATCGTCGCAGCGAAGCATAGTGAGCTTCTTCAGGAGACATTCCTGCTTCGAGGTTTTCCTGTTCCTCGATCAGCAAGTGCGAGCGAATCTCATCATCGAGATCGGCGGCTGGCTTGCGTCGCGCGATAAGCGCGCGGAGTCTCGCGAACTGTTGTTTCCAACTCATCGAGCAGCTCTCAGCCTTCAGCTATCAGCTATCAGCGTTCAGCTCCGGGCAGGCGCTTGAAGGCTGACGGCCGACAGCTGATCGCTTCCAATCGGCAATCGGCAATCGGAAATCGGCAATTGCTCAGGCCTTCTCCTCCGACTCCGCCGGGTTCAGCACTCCGCTGATCGCCCGCACAAACTTCTCCCAGCGCGATGTCTCCGCCACGAGCTTGCGGCGTCCCGCCGCGGTAAGTCGGTAGTATTTGGCGCGCTGATTATTCTTCGATACTCCCCACTCGCCCGTGATCCAACCCTCCTGCAGCAGACGCTGCAGCGCGGGATAAAGCGACCCATGCTCGACCTTGAGCGCGTCCTCCGACATGCGCCCGATGGATTTGGCAATGCCGTGGCCGTGCGTGGGTCCCCAGCGCAGCGTGCGCAGAATCAGCATGTCGAGGGTTCCGTATACCAGTTCAATTCGATCCTCCGGTCTCGATTTGTTCATAGTGGTAGGTATCCTACTACCTGGGGTGGTAGATTGTCTAGGGCCTTTTTCAGTTGACAGTCGTGAGTCGTCTGTTGTCGGTCCACAGTTGACGGTCGAAGTTCAGAGTTGACAGTCGAGAGTCCAGAGTGGACGGGCCAACATCCAGGGTTACGGGAAGGAAGAGAAGGGGCGCTTTCTAGCGCGCCAGACGGAACCCATAGCAAAGGGTTATAGCGAGCGGCCAACCGATTTCCGTTGACTGTCGACTGTTGACTGTCGACTGTGAACTGACTGCCGACTGCCGACTGTGAACTGTCAACTGACGACTGCCGACTGTGAACTGTCAACTGACGACTGTGAACTGCCAACTGCCTACGCGTGCTGCTTGGCGAGATCGCTGACGATTTCCAGCGCGGCATCGACCTCGGCCTCGCTGTTGTAGATGTGGCAGGAATGCCGGACGCCCAGCGGATCGCCCATCGAGCGCGGGCGCAAGCGCCGGCGCTCCCACATGGTCTCCTCGAGATCGGCTCCATGGACGCCGCGCACGCTGTAGACGGTCATAGCGCCGCACATCTCCGGGTTCACAGGCGAATTGATGCTCGCTCCGGGAATCTGCTTCAAGCCCGAGCGCAGACGGTCGGCGAGAAACCGGATGCGTTTGCGGACCCGATCCGGCCCGATGCGGAAGTGGAAATCGAGCGCCGCGTCGAGGCCCATCAGTAGCGACTGGTTTCCGGTGCCGTACTGCATGAAGCGATACATGCCGGACTTGTGATCGTCCCATTCCGAGCTGCAAAGCGTGGTCCAGAACTGGTCCTGACGATCCGCGCGGATGTAGAGCATGCCGTTGCCGGGCGGCGCGAGCAGCCACTTGTGCGGGCTGGAGAAATACGCGTCGCAGCCGATCTCGTGCAGGTTCACGTCGACCTGGCCCACGCCGTGCGCGCCATCGACGATGGCAAGGCAATTGTGAGTGTGGGCGAGTTCTACGAGGCGCTTGACCGGCATCACGACGACGGTCGGCGAGACGATGTGCGGAAACGCGAGCAAGCGCGTTCGCGGCGTCATCTGGGCTTCGAACAGGCGTACGATTTCCTCGGGATCGTTCGCGGGTTGGGGCATCACGATGTGCTTCCACACAGCGCCGTCGCGCTTGGCGCGCATCTGCCAGCCGCAGACCCCACCCGGATGCTCGCGATCGGTGGTAATGATCTCGTCGCCCGCTTTCAGATCGATCCCGCTTGCGAGCATGTTCATGCCCATGGTGGCGTTCTGGATGAGAGCCAACTCCGAAGCATCGGCGTTCACCAGCTTGCCGAGCTTTTCGCGCAAAGGCAGCTGCGGGGAATAACCGCTGATCGAGTTATCGGTGCGCTCCGTGTAGTCCCAGCGCGCAACGGTGGACTCCGTCAGGCGCATGTCGTCGATCACGCGCTCGAGAACGAAACGCGGCACGGCTCCGATGGTGCCGGTGTTGAAGAAGGCCTCGGTGCGCGGGAAGTAGAACTGGTCGCGGATGAGGTCCCAGTAGGCCGGATCGGAATCTTCGGGCCACGATGGCACGGATTGCGGCGCGGGCTCGGCGATCCGCGGGGATGCGCCCGGGATCGGACCGAATCCGGCGGCGTGCACGCGCCCTGGCTGGACGGCATCAAGGATCGACGGCGCCGCCAGCGCTGCCAGGAAGTTCCTCCGGCTAGGCATGGGAACCTCGTGAGTGGAAGTCAGAAATCAGAAATCAGAATCCGGAATCCGGAATTAGCGAAATCAAAAACTCGAAGGTCGAAAATCAAAGTCGAAACGCATTTACAGAAAACCGGCAACCGGGAACCGACGACAACCAACCGCGAACCGGCAATAACGAACCCAAGAACCGCCAACCGGGAACCGCCAACTGCCAACCGGTAACCGACACCTACAAGACGGCTTCCGCCTCGATTTCCACGATCATCTCGGGATCCACGAGCCGTGTCACGCCGACGAGAGAACAGGCAGGATGGATCTCGCCGAAGAACTGCCCGTGCACCTTGGCTACTTCCTCCCATTTGTCCATTTGCGTCAGATAAACGCGGGTTCGCACCACATGATCGAGACCAAGACCCAGGCGCTTCAGGGCGTTTTCGATGTTGCGGATTGCCTGCGTGGTCTGTCCGCCCGCATCGCCGGGATTCAGCACTTTGCCCGAAGGATCGGTGCCGGTGGTGCCGGAGATATAGACGCTGTCGCCGGCCTGCACGGCGCGCGCATAGCCCGCCATCGGCTCCCAGGGTGTGCCACTGAAAATCTTCGTGCGCTTGGTCTTCATAGAACTCTCCTTGTGCGAACCCCGCTGGTGTCACAAATCGGTTATGTTGGTGCTGAAATTGGCGGTGCTAACCGGAGTTCGGCGGACGGCATCCGCCCGGACTTCTGGTCTGAAATGCTTATGGACAAACCGCCTAGGGCCATTATAGCGCGGCGCCAGGGAATTCCAGCGCACAGATTTATCGCGATCCGCCTCCAGGGCGCTTGCCGCTGTTACTTTTCCTCTTCACAACGGAGGCGCGACTGCGCCGCAAACGCAAGGCGCCGCTTTCGCCGTCCTAATGCCTCGCGATAGCGGCGCTTCTCCTCGGCGGTGCGGACGATCACTGGCGGCACGGGAATCGGCGTCAAATCCGAGTCCACCGCGACGTAGGTCACGAACGCCGAACTCGTCAGGCAGCGCTCGCCGCGGACGTAATCCTCGAGATAGACCTTCACCTCGACTTCCATCGAGGTGTGAAAAGCGCGCGTGACTTCCGAGCGGAGCATGATCACCTGGCCCACGCGAATCGGCCGCGTGAAATCAACGTTATCCACCGAAGCGGTCACCACGTAGCTGCGCGCGTGCCGGTGCGCTGCGATGGCGCCGGCGATGTCGATCAGGTGCATCACGGTGCCGCCCAAGATGTTCCCCAACGGATTGGCGTCGTTCGGGAGCACCACCTGCACCATCTCGGCCCGAGTCTCGGCCGGCGTTCGTCCCGCGACGTGCTGCGTCTTCGTTCGCGCCATGTCGATTCGAATCACTGGCCGATTGAATTGGATTTTGCTTCTTGGGGGCCAGCGGCCTATAGTATTCGACTGGCCGCAACCCTTGCAACCCGATTCAACGGGTCAAGCGGGTCATGCGATCCGATATCGGCCGGCTTCAGGATTCAGGGCACTGTATGCAAAATGAACGCGTCCAATTTCTGCGCGACTCGCTGGCCACGAAGCCTGACGATACCTTTGCGCGCTACGCTCTGGCGTTGGAACTCGTACGGGGAGGGCATCCGGACGAGGCCTGGGAACACTTCCGATACCTCCTGGAACATCATCCCGATTACTCGGCATCCTATTACCAGGCCGGAACGCTGCTCGCCAATCAGGGTCGCACCGAGGAAGCGCGCCAGGTGCTCAGCAAGGGGATCGAGGTGACAGCGCGCCTGGGCCAAAGGCATGCGCACGATGAGTTGATGGACGCGCTCGGATCATTGAATGATTGAGTCAATGAATCATTGACTCAATGGCGCAATGACCCGATGGTTCGATCATCCGATTAGCAATAGACTTGCGACTACGCCAGTTTGTCCCATAATCGAACCATGCTTCCCTCCCTCCAGGCTCCGCCCGCTGAACGCGTTCCGGCGGCCGAGAAGCAATCGGTAGCGCTGGCTTCTGTTCTGACAGCCACGCTGCTGGTCGTACTGAAGGTTGTGATCGGCGTGGTCACAGGCAGTCTTGGAATTCTGTCGGAGGCAGCGCACTCGGCGCTCGACCTGGTTGCTGCGGGCGTCACCTACTTCTCCGTCCGAGTTTCAGACCGGCCTGCCGACCGCGAGCATCCCTTCGGACACGGCAAAGTGGAGTCTCTGGCCGCGTTTATTGAGACGGGTCTGCTGCTGGCTGCCTGCGCCGGGATCGTACTGGAAGCTGTCCGGCGGCTCTTTTTTCATGCCGTTCACGTGGAACCGAGCGCGTGGGCGTTCGCGGTGATGGTCATCTCGGCGATTCTCGACAGCGTGCGATCCCGAGCCCTGTTCCGCGTGGCGCGCAAATATCAGAGCCCGGCGCTCGAAGCGGACGCGCTGCATTTCTCGATGGACGTCTGGAGCTCGCTTGCAGTCATCCTCGGCCTCGCATTTGTGCTGGTCGCCCGCGAGGAGCACGTGCCGCTGCTCGAGCGCGCCGATCCGGTCGCGGCGCTCGTCGTGGCGGGCATCACGCTCTACATCAGCTTACAGCTCGGCCGTCGCACGGTTGACACCCTGGTGGACGCGGCGCCCGAAGGCACCTCAGCGCGCATCGCCGCCAGCGTGAGCGAAGTGCCGGGCGTCCTGATCCCCGAGCGCATCCGCGTGCGGCAAAGCGGCCAGCAGCTTTTTGTGGATCTGCGCCTTACGCTCCCGGGCGATATCCCGTTCGAGCACGCGCAGACGATGGTGGAAAGCGTGGAATTGAAGGTGCGCGAATTGTTCCCCACAGCCGACGTGGTGATCCACGCCACACCTCAGCCGCCCGCCGCCCAGGACACCGTCGCGCGCGTGCGGGCCGTCGCGAACCGGTACAACTTCAAAGTTCACGACGTGACCGCGTATGAGGTCAAAGGCCGTGTGCGGGTGAACCTTGACCTGGAGGTGGACCCGTCGCTCACGCTGCAGGCGGCGCACGATCGCGCAACGGAGCTCGAATCGGCAATCGAAGGCGAGATCGGTGAAGTGAGCGAAGTCAATGTCCACATCGAACCGTTGCTCGATCGGGTGGAGCCGGCAGCCGAAGCCAAGATCGCAACTTCGGATCTGGAGAAACGGCTCATGCGCATCGCGCGCGATACGCCCGGGCTGCTCGATTGCCATTCGCTCGAGGCGCACGAGGTGGGATCGAATGTCTACGTGGCCATGCACTGCACGGTCGAACCTGACTTGCCGGTGGCGCGCGTTCACGCTATCACCGAGGAACTCGAGTTTCGCTTCCGGCAGGCTTTTCCGCAGATCTTCAAGGTGAGCATCCACGCCGAACCGCGGGAATCGCAGCGTGAACAAGAATCGAGCCCACGTCAGGAGCGCACGAAGCCGGTATGAAGCGCATCGTCCTCGTCCTGCTGGTACTCTTCGCAGTTCTCTACATTGGCGACTACGCTTCGGTCCGCTTGCGGATTCCCGGACACAATCCCTTCGGTTCGGTCACGGTAACGACTACGCTCTCGGTGATGAAGAAGGACGGCAAACCTGACTATTACTTCCAGCCGCCGCAGGCCGAAACCTGCGTGCGATCGATTTTCCCGCATCTCGGCTACAGGCCTTGCTGGTATCTCCGGCGGCACACGAATCAGCAGATCAATATGTGAGCCACATCTCAGGCTGGAGGTGTCGTAGGTCACTTCAGTCCAGGGACTAAATCAGGTAATCTACCCCTCAAACCTACGCTCGCGGAAAAAGGAGGACTCACCCATGCGATCTACGCATCGTCGCTCACGGAGTTCATTAAGACTGATCGCCATCGCGACGTCGGCGCTGCTGCTTCTCCCGACCGGCGGCAAGTTCCTGGCGCAGTTTCCCGGACAGACGCCGGTCGTCAAGGGTCCGTGGCAGGACAAGTCCAAGACGCCCGACGAGCGCGCCGACCTGCTCATCGCGCAGATGACGCTCGACGAGAAAGTGTCGCTGCTGCACGGTCCCGGTTTCGCGCGGATCTTCAGGGCGCCGGGCGTCGAGGCGCCCACCATCTCGCTCGGCAATGCCGGATACATTCCCGGCATCGCGCGGCTTGGCATTCCCGATTTGCAGATGGCGGACGCGGCGGTGGGCGTGACGCACGGCTCCGCTTTTGGCCGATACTGCACCGTGCTCCCTTCGGGTGAATCGGAGGCTTCGAGCTGGAACACCGACATCGCGCGTGAGTACGGCAAGCTGATCGGCACCGAGCTGCGGGAGCAGGGCTACACGATGTCGCTCGGCGGCGGCATCGATCTGGCGCGCGAGCCGCGCAACGGGCGCATCTTCGAATACAAGGGCGAAGACCCGATTCTTGCCGGAACGCTGGTCGGCGCGGAGATGAAAGCGCTGCAGGAGCAAGGCGTGATGGGCGACATCAAGCATTACGCCATGAACGATTCCGAAAACGGCCGCAGTTTCGTGGACATCATTGCCGACAAGCGTGCCATGCGCGAGAGCGACCTGCTGGCCTTCGAGATCGGAGTGAAGGAATCGGGCGTGAGCGCGGTGATGTGCTCCTACAATCTCGTGAACCACGACTACGCCTGCGAGAACGACTGGCTGCTGAACGATGTGCTCAAGAAAGACGTCGGATTCCAGGGTTTCGTGATTTCGGATTGGGGCGCGACGCACAGCACCGTGAAGGCGGTGATGGCCGGGCTCGACATGCAGATGCCCGAGGACACGTATCTGGGCGACGCCCTCAAGAAAGCCGTTCAGGACGGCCAGGTGCCGGCGTCGCGCGTCGATAACATGGTCCATCGCCTTCTGCGCTCCGAATTTGCCGTCGGACTCTTTGACCGGCCGCTCTCGCGCACGGCTGTCGATCCGAATCCCGGTCTCGAGGTGGCCGAGAAGGTCGCGGATGAAGGCACGGTGCTGCTGAAGAACGCAAACGGCCAGCTCCCGCTGAGCGCTTCCGGGATCAAGTCGATCGCCGTCATCGGATCGCACGCCGACGTCGGCGTGCTCTCGGGCGGCGGCTCTGCGCAAGTCGACGCTCCGGGCGGCAACGCGGTGACGCGCGCCGGAGGCAATCAGCAGTTTGGCGGCGCGGTGTGGGATCCGTCGTCGCCCCTGCGCGCCATCCGCAACAAGGCGCCCGACGCGCAGGTCCAGTACAACGACGGCAGCGATCCCGCGAGCGCGGCCGATCTCGCCAAGAGCGCCGACGTCGCGATTGTCTTCGTCAATCAGCACACGAGCGAAGGCCGGGATGTTTCCGGCCTCTCGCTGCCGGAGAAGCAGGATGATCTGGTAAGCGCCGTCGCGGCTGCGAATCCGCACACCATCGTGGTGCTCGAAACGGGCGGCGCGGTCACCATGCCGTGGGTCGACAACGTGAGCGCCGTTCTTGCGGCCTGGTATCCCGGAATTCGCGGCGCTCAGGCCATCGCGGACATTCTGTTCGGCGACGTGAATCCGTCGGCCAAGCTGCCGCTGACCTTTCCGAAGTCGGAAGCCGATCTGCCGCATCCCACGCTCGCCACCCAACCGCCGCCCGGCCCGGGAGATTTGAAAGCGCCTTTCCCCGGCTCGTCATTCCGGATGAATACCCGCCAGTTTGAGATCAACGATGACGAAGGTGTGAAGGTCGGCTACAAGTGGTACGACGCCGAGAACAAGCAGGTGCTGTTCCCGTTCGGCTACGGCCTGTCCTACACGACCTATGCCTACTCCGATCTCAAGGTCACTCAGGGCTCGTCGCCCAGCGTCAGCTTCGAGGTGAAGAACACGGGATCGCGTGCTGGCGCCGAGATTGCAGAGGTCTATGTTGGACTGCCGGCAAGCGCGAACGAGCCGCCAAAGCGTCTGGTGGCGTGGCAACGGGTCGAACTCGCTCCGGGCGAGAGCAAGACCGTAACGCTCGAGATCAATCCACATTACATGTCGATCTTCGACGAGCAGAAGAGCGCTTGGGAGCTCGCGCCGGGCGATTACAAGGTCATGGTCGGAGGATCGTCAAGGACACTGCCGTTGAGCGGGACGTTCAACGTTCCGGGGATGTGAGACGCGGTCCTCGCGAGCGCGTGACGAGTTTGCTACGCCCGAACCTCGATGACCGCCGAATAGGGTGTGGGGCTCGGGTACAGGGCAGCCTTCCTCGCGCAGATCATCGAGGTGAAACTAGATAGCCTCGCGCATATTGTGTTCGACTTCAGACCGCGTGGCGCCGGTCGAGACGCAGCCCTCGAGGTCCGGACAATAGGCCGAATATCCGGTGCCGGTTTCTTCGATTACCACGAGGTAGTTTTTCATTATTGACCCTTGACGACCTCGCCGCCCTTCATCACGAAATCCACATGTTCGAGGACGCTCGTGTCCTGGAGCGGATCGCCCTGGACGGCGACCAGGTCCGCGAACTTTCCCGGCTCGAGCGTGCCGACGCGATCGGTCCAGCCCAGCAGATCGGCGGCGTTAATCGTCGAAGCCTGAATGGCCGCGAGCGGCGTCATACCGAGCTTGACCATCACCGGGAATTCGTGGGCGTTCAGCCCATGTGGGTAGACCGCGGCGTCGGTGCCGAAGGCGACCTTCACATTTTCGTGAAAGGCGCGGCCGATGTTTTCGCGCGCGGCCGGCATTACCACGCGGGCCTTGGCCAGCATGTTCTCCGTCAGGCCCATTTTCTGGTAGTTCTCCATGAACCAATCCATCAGGTAGAGCGTGGGCACAAGATAAGTGCCGCGCTGCTTCATCAACTGGATATCTTCCTCGTCGATGTAGCTCCCGTGCTCGATCGAATCCACTCCGGCCACGACCGCGTCGTGAATTCCGCGCGTGCCGTGGGCGTGCGCTGCCACTTTGCGGCCGAGACCGTGCGCGGTCTCAACGATGGCGCGCATTTCCTCCGGACTGTACTGCGCCAGCGCCGGATTATCTCCCTCGGAGAGCACGCCGCCGGTCGCCATGAACTTGATCACGTCCGCGCCGTACTTGATGTCCTCGCGGACCTTCGCGATGACCGCGGGCACGCCATCCGCCACGCCGCCGGCAGAGTAATGGAATTCCGGCGCCAACAGATTTTCGTCCGCGTGTCCGCCGGTAATACTGAGCGGCGGTCCCGACACCAGCATTCGCGGGCCGGGAACATCGCCGGCGTTGATGGCATCGCGCAGCGCGACATCGGCGAATCCCTCCGCGCCGACGTTGCGCACCGTGGTGAAGCCCGCTTCCAGCGTCACGCGCGCGTTACGCGCTCCGAGCAGCGCTTCGCGCGGCACCGAAATGCTGAGCGCGCGATAGGCGCCCGTGAACGGCGAAAAGGTCAGATGCGTGTGGCAGTCGATCAGGCCTGGAAGCACGGTGCGATTCGAGAGATCAATGACTTTGGCGCCGTCAGGAATCTGAACGTCGGCCGCCGGGCCGACCGTCTTGATGTGGTCGCGTTCGATCAGAATGACCTGGTTCTGGCGGTATTCGCCCGATTTGACATCGAGCAGATGACCCGCTTTCACGGCCACGATTGCCGCCCGCTGGGCCGGTTCCTGGGCCGGCGCCGGTGTCTGCCAGATCGCGACGCAGGCCAATACGATCACCGATGCCGTGATTCGCTTCATTCATCCCCCCAATTTATCGGTCACGAGAGTCGTCGATCGGCCGTTGCGGAATGCCCGCCGTGATCTACGTGGACTGCATTCGACCCAGCCGCTGGCGCGCCAGCACAACCGCGCCCAAAGCGCCCGCGTCGTCGCCCAGCCGGCCCGGAACAATGCGGATGCGCTGCGCGTCCGTGTCGCGCAGGAAGTAGTCGGCGGCCGCTTCGCGTATGGGCGCGACAAACCGCTCGCCCAGGCGCGTGGCGATGCCGCCGCCAATCACGATGCACTCGGGATCGAGCAGATTCACCGCGTTGGCGGCGAGAATGCCGAGATAGTATTGGGCGCGCTTCAGCACGTCGCGCATCACGCGATCGTTCCGTTTCAAGGCCGAGTTTATGATGCTGCTGGTCATGCGCGGCTTGCCCTTTTTCTTCATCAGGTCGAGAACGATACTCTTGCGCCCGGCCTTGATCGCCGCCCGGACGTCGCGCTCCATCGCCCATCGGCTGGCCAGCGCCTCCACGCATCCTCGATGCCCGCAACTGCACATAGGTCCGTCGGCGAGAACAACGGTGTGGCCGATCTCACCGGCGCCGCCCACACTTCCTTCATAAAGACGGCCGTTCGCAATAATTCCGCCGCCGATTCCGGTTCCCACAAAAATACCGACCATATGATCGGCGCCCGCTCCCGCGCCGAGAACGTGTTCGCCCACCGTGCCGACGTTCACGTCGTTATCGACGAGCACGGGTACGCGCAAGCGCCGCTCGAGTTGCGGCCCCAGCGGAAACTCGCTCCAGCCCAGATTCGGCGCTTCGTGCACAACGCCGCGGTGACGATCGATCGAGCCCGGCGCTCCAATGCTGGCCGCGACGAGGTCGCGCCGCTTCAGACCGGCTACCGCCAGCGCCTCGTCAACCGTTCCGGCGATTTCGCCGAGGATATCCGCGGGCTTTCGCGAACGGCGCGTGATCGCGCGCGCTTCACCTAGAATCGAATCTCTGCCATCGACGATCAGCACCTTCATGCTGGTGCCGCCCAGATCGATGCCCGCAATGGTGCCCCTTCTGGCCATGCTTGTTCTCGCCCCCTCGTTCCACTCGCGTTACCGGCGGGAATTCCAGGCGACTATCTTCTCACGGCTTGGACTGTTTCCAAGATAGTTGCGGCCGCCCGAGGCTGGCGCCGCTCTATTCGCGGCCGCCTGAGGCGGGTTTGCTGCCGCACACGTTCCGCTCAGCGACGCAATCCAGGCGCGCACCAGTTCGATCCCTTCCTCGTGCGGCAGGGTACGGGCAATCTCCGGCATCATGATTTTCGGCGCAGTCGATTCCATGCGCCGGACCAGGATCGATTCCTCCGGCCTGCCCGGCACAATGTC
>JASHQD010000553.1 GCA_030037755.1 Terriglobia bacterium | reverse complement strand
CGTGAACAGGTAGATCAGCTCGAGCAGGCCCTGCGCGACAAGACCTGCGACCAATCCGACAAGCAGGGCCAGCGCCGACACTCTGACCATGGCGGGCTCAAATGCAACGCCGAACTCGCGAAAGAACCGGCGCCGTTTGCCGGCTGTGAGATCAGGATTCACTGTTCGCCGCCTTTCCCCGTCGTTTAGATTCGGGTGGGCGTGACGGAGTTCCGCTGGCGGCAAGCAACAGCGGCGCCAAACGTTCGGCCTCGCCACGGTGAAGCTGTGAAAGCCGGCCCAGCAACGCTGCCCCGCGCGCGGTCAGATGAACGCACACGAATCGCCGGTCGCGTTCGCTCGGTTCCTTGCGTACCAGGCCGCTGCGCACCGCGCGATCGACCAGGCCCACCACCGCGTTGTGGCGCTCCTGCAGGAATTCAGCAAGTTCGCCGATGTTCGCCCAACCTCGTCCGGTATGTCCTGCGACCCCGAGCAGAAGCTGATGCTGCTGGGGCGTCACTCCCGCGGTGCGGGCGGCTTTCTCGCTGAATCGCAGGAATCGCCGCAGATGATAGCGAAAGCGAGCCAGACGACGGATGAGCGCCTCGTCCGGGGAGGGGATCTTTCGATTGATGCGGGAAAGAGAGCGTGACTTCATCACAAAACAATTATATCACAGTGTGATATATATGCAAACGGCTTCTCGCTACGGCGGCTCTGCGCGGTCAGTCAGATCTCGCTGCGACGTGATTTGGACAAGAGGAAGACTGATAATCGTTCGCCGCGGGTCAATAGCGAGCGAACGACAGCCAGGCGAGCCCGACGCCGAGCGTGAGCACGGTGACAGGCACGCCGGCCTTGCAGTATTCCCGAAACGAGATGAGCGTTCCTTCACGTTTCGCCTTCTCGATCACGATCAGATTCGCCACCGATCCCGGAATCGTCAGGTTGCCTGCCAGCGTACTCGACGCCGCCAGCGCCAGCCACGCGGATCGGTGGGCTGCCGGTGGGATGGCTCCCATCACGGGGCGAAACAGGAGTACGGCAGGCACGTTGCTGACAAGGTTCGAGAGCGCCGCCGAGGTCAGACCCAGCACGCCGACGGGATGCTGGAGCAGCAAGCTCCAACCGGCAATGTTCCAGCGGCTGACCACGTGGACCTGAAATGCGTGCACCACAACGAACAGCCCTGCGAACATCAGCAGCAGGCTCCAGTCCACTTCGCGATAAACGCGTTCCGGTTTCAGGCGCCCCAGCAGCAAGAGCGCGGCGGCGCCTAGCGCCACGACCGCCATCGGCAGTCCTGCAAAGAAGAGAACCACGGTCAATAGCGCGACGGCCGCGCTTTTCCACTGCAAACGGACCAGAACGCGGTTGCGAAGAGCGGCGGCTGTGGGTCGCGCAGATTCGCCTTGCGATCCGGCAATGCCCGCCACGCGGCCCAGCGTCGAGCGATAGATCAGGCTGATGACCATGAAATCGATGACGAGTCCGAACAGCGCCACGGGCATGAGGTGAGCCGCGAAGACGGTGTAAGGGATGCGGGACTGCACTCCAATAATGATGTTCTGCGGATTCCCGGTGATCGTGCCCGTCGAGCCGATGTTGGCTCCGGTCGCGAGGCCGATGAGGTGAGGTACGGGATCGAATCCCAGATGCCTCGCCATGTGCAGCACGAGCGGAGTCAGGGCCAGGCAGACGATGTCGTTGACCAGGAAAGCGGAGAGCACTCCAGCGAGCAGGATCACCAGGGCCAGCAGCGCACGCGGCGACGTGATTCGGTCGAGCAACCAGTGCGTCACCCGCGCCAGGCATCCGGACAAACGCAGAAACCCGACCACGATCATCATGCCGAACAGCAGCCCGATCGTCTCGTAGTCGATCGACTCCGGGCTCGCCGCCTGCGCGAGTGTCAAAACGCCCGTACAAAGCATCAAGGCTGCGCCCGCGAACGCGATTCCCGCACGGTCCACGCGCAGTTTCGGCACTTCTCCGAGAACCAGACCGAGATAGGTCAGGAGAAACAGAATCGCGGTCAGCCACAGATCGAGCGATGCGTGCAATGGGCTCCTTCGCCTGGCGCCGATGTTCTCGAAACAACACGAAATTCCTTTTCAGCCAAACGACCGCGCCACCTCTCCGGCATCGCGAAGCCAGCCAAGCCGGCGGAACGGCGGCTAGCCTTCGGATAGCAGCGCTTGATAGTCGCCGCGCAGCACCTGCTCCGTCACTCGGGTGATATCCGGCGCGTGCGGCCGGTCCTCGCTCAACGGCTGAGCCGCGCGACGGACGATCAGCCGCGCCTTTTCTGCCAGAGTGCCGGTCCTGAGGGGCGCCAGGCGATCGAGCGCGTGCGTCGCCGCAAGAAGCTCGATCGCCAGAATCGACGCCGTATTGGCGACCACTTGCTTCAGCTTGAGCGCGCTCGCCATGCCCATGCTGACGTAGTCTTCCTTGTTGCCCGAGGTCGGAATGGAATCGACCGACGCCGGATGCGCCAGGATCTTGTTCTCGGAAGCCAGCGCCGCGGCCGTCACCTGCGCCAGCATCAGCCCGGACTCGATGCCCGGCGCGCCAGCGAGAAACGGCGGCAGGTCCGAAGTCAGCGGATTTACCATGCGATCGGTTCGGCGCTCGGAGATTCCGCCGAGCTGCGTGAGCGCGATCGCGATCA
The DNA here is from genome assembly GCA_030037755.1 of Terriglobia bacterium. Lineage (GTDB taxonomy): Bacteria > Acidobacteriota > Terriglobia > UBA7540 > UBA7540 > Gp13-AA77. The sequence continues at coordinate 1,320 of JASHQD010000553.1, read as the reverse complement.
CGTCAAGCGCTGTGGCGACAGGCTCGCCATGAAAATTTCCGCCGGAAAGAACCTCGCCTTCGTTCGTAAACACCAGCGGATTATCGGTGGCGCTGTTCATCTCGATTTCGAGCGTGCGTCGCGCGAACGCCAGGGCGTCGCGCACGGCGCCATGGACCTGTGGCATGCAACGCAGGCTGTACGCATCTTGGACGCGACCACAGCCTCGATGCGATTCGCGGATCGTGCTGCCGCGGTTCAACCGTTCGAGATTGCGCGCGCTCTCAATCTGCCCGGGATGAGGACGCGCGCGCTGCAGGCGCTCGTCGAAAGCCACCGGCGAGCCGCGCAGCGCGTCGAGCGAAAGCGCGCCGGCCACGTCCGCGGTATCGGCCAGCGCTACCGCCTGGGCGAGTGCAAGCAAACCCAGCGAAAGCATGGCCTGCGTTCCGTTGACCAGCGAAATCCCCTCTTTGGCCTGGAGGGATAAGGGCTGGAGGCCGGCACGCTTCAGCGCCGCGGCTGCGGGTTGAGGACGCGCGCGCTTGCGGAGATCGGCATCGACCGTGACCTCGCCCTCGCCGATCAGCGTGAGCGCGACGTGGGCGAGCGGAGCCAGGTCACCGCTGGCGCCGACCGATCCGCGCGAAGGCACCAGGGGATGAAGCCGGTGGTTCAGCATCGCGCAGAGAAGCTCGGCGACCAGTGGGCGGATGCCGGAGAGTCCGGCCGCGAGCGTGTTGGCTCGCAGAAGAAGCAATCCACGAGTCTCCGGGATGGTGAGGGGCTCGCCGACGCCGCAGCAGTGGCTGCGGACTACGTTGAGCTGCAGTTGGCGGGCCTGCGCGGGATCGATGTGCTCGGTCGAGAGGCTGCCGACGCCGGTGGTGACGGCATAGACCACGCGCTTCTCGCGGATCATGCGCTCGACGATGCGTCGCGAGGCGAGCATCGCGCGTCGCGCGTCGGGGTGCAGTCCAACGCGCCGTCCACCGAGGACCACATCCGCGAAGTCTCCGCGAGTGAGATTGCGACCGTTCAGAAGAAGAGTACGAGCCATACGGATTGCCGATTTGCGATTGCCCATTGCTGATTGCCGATTGACAATTGCCGATTGCTGATTGCCGATTGACGATTGAGCAGAAGCAACGGCAACGAAGTCTCCGGGTAACGACTGCTCACAGCACCGGGATCAATCAGCAATCGGCAATCGCAAATCGGCAATGGTCAATCGGCAATCCTCAATTTCCGTGCTCCGGCGCGGAACAGATCTGCATATCTTTCGGGCAATGCCCGCGGATGGCCTTCGCGGTCGGTAATCACGTGAACTGTCTCGCCCTC
>JASHQD010000552.1 GCA_030037755.1 Terriglobia bacterium | reverse complement strand
ACGGAGACGGCAAGCTCGACGTGGCGGTCGCCGACTATGGGGTGCCCTCTGAGTACTATCCAGGAACGGTATCCGTCCTGCTGCAGGACGTCCCCGTGGCAACGGTTTCCACCAGCAGCCTCAGCTTCGGCACGCAACTCATCGGCACAACAAGCGCCAGCCAGTCGGTGACCTTGAGCAGTACGGGTGGCGCCACCCTGAACATCACCAGCATCGTGGCCAGCCGGAGCTTTGCTCAAAGCAACAACTGCGGCCCGAGCTTGGCTGTCGGTGCGAGTTGCACCATCACAGTGACTTTCGGCCCCCGAGGTCTGGGCACATTCGCGGGTAGCGTCACCATTACCGACAATGGGTTTGGCAGCCCGCAGACGGTGACACTCACGGGTGCCGGCACCGAAGTGACCCTCTCGCCATCGACTTTGCACTTTGAGACGCAGACCGTAGGGACCACGAGCGCTCCGCAGACGATAACCATGACCAACAGCGGTTACCGGCCGCTGATCGTAGCCGTCATTTACGTCGCAGGAGACGACACCGGAGACTTCACCCAGACCAACACCTGCGGGACGAGGGTGCCGGCGGGATCAAGCTGCACGATCAGCGTCACGTTCACGCCACAAGCCAGAGGACCCCGCCGGGCGTTTATCAGTGTGAGTGACAACGGCGGCGGCGCGCCGCAGACGGTCGCGCTGAAGGGATATGGCATGTAGAAGGCAGTCGGCAGTTGGCAGTCGGCGGTCAGCAGTCGGCAGTTAGCGGTCGGCGGTAGGGTAGGCCCGAAGGGCCGGGCTACCTCAGCCCAGGCCAACGGCCTGGGTTTCCGAATGGGACGTTTTTTAGAGGTTCAAGCCCTGAAAGGGCACCCCACGGACGCGGGATGTAGGCTCGCCCTTTCAGGGCTCGACGGGTGGAAGGGATTGGTTCGATGACTCTGGGCGTTGCCTAGGGCTGTGATGGACCGGCCCTTCGGGCCTCGTGAATCGCATTGAGAACCCGAGCTGCGCGGGCGGGTTTGGCTTGATGACCCCTGGGCGTTGCCCAGGGCTGTGGTGGACCGGCCTTTCGGGCCTCAAATTCAACCCGACCCGGAGGCGAGCGCAAGTTAGCCGGCCCTGGGTCGCAATTAAGAATTTCGAGCCGCGAGAACGGCCAAGGAGGAATCAGATGAACACACTCAATTTCGTAAAGCGGGCGTGGGCTATCCTGGCGCTGTGTGCTGCGACAGCAATCGCCCTATCGGCGCAAAGTTTCAAGCCGCTGTATGTGTTCGACGGAAAGGACGGATCGTCTCCCGAGGGTATCGTGACCTTCGACACCGTTGGGAACCTTTACGGCACAACCCTCGGCGGCGGCTTCTACAGTTCGAACTGCTTTTCGGTCGGTTGCGGCACCGTGTACGAACTGACCCCGAATCCGAGCGGACCCTGGGGCCACAAAGTGCTGCACGCCTTCACAGGCGACGAGGACAACGGTCCCTCTCAAGGCGTGACTTTCGACACGGCGGGCAACCTGTATGGCATGACGGACATTGGCCCCGACTCAGGGGATGTGTACGAATTAGTGCCCCAGAGCGGCGGTACCTGGAGCGAAATCGTACTGTATCGGATGGCAGGAGCTTTCGACGGCAACCCTTGGGGCGGTTTGATCTTCGACGCCTCCGGCAACCTCTATGGAACGTCCGGATGGGGCTGTGGTTATGGTGACGGCGTGAGCTGCGTTTTCGAAATGACGCCTGAGGGCGGCAGCTGGACATTCAACTTGCTCTACGGCCTCGACGGGTCGGCAGGTTGGCTTCCCAGCAGAACCACGCCGATTTTCGACGCGAAAGGTAATCTCTACGCTACAACGGCCTTCGGAGGTAACTCCGGTTGCAGTCCCTACGGGAATGGCTGTTACGGCCTCGGAGTGGTTTTCGAGCTGTCGCCGAACGGGACCGGGACATGGGCCCTGAACGATTTGTACAAGTTCACGGGAGGCAAGGAGGACGGCCTGTCCCCCGCTTGTCCACTGGTGTTCGATGCGGCCGGGAATCTCTACGGAACCACGGCCTATGGCGGCGCTTATGGATACGGCACTGTCTTCAAGCTGACGCCCAATGCCGACGGAACCTGGACGGAGACCGTTCTCCACCTGTTCAGCGGCGGCAAAGATGGAAGCATCTCCCAGGCAGGCTTGATTTTCGATGCCGCCGGGAACCTTTACGGCACCACAAGCGCGGGCGGAGCTTACGGCTATGGGGTCGTGTTCAAGTTGACGCCGACGTCGAACGGCCCGTGGCACGAGACGGTGCTGCACGCGTTCCTGAACAAGGCTGACGGGGCGTATCCCTTGGGAGGCTTGGTACCCGATAACGCGGGAAACCTCTACGGCACGACCTCAGGCGACGGTACAACGACCTTTGGATCAGTGTTTGAGATCACGCCGTAAGTGAAATACTCAGGCCCGCCCCGGCTTCGAGCTACTCGCCCGGACGGGCCTCTCTGATCGATTCCCCAGGCAACCTGGGTTTGCAGGTGAGGGGCCTCGTGAATCGCGGCTTATGCGCCTGAGACAGGCGCGCTACAGCAGCGGTGCAAAACGCCGCGCCTATACAGCTTTTCCGGCCCGAATCTAGGGAAATCGACTTAGGACATTCCCGGAGCCGGTCAGCTATAATTCACGGGCGCTTTTTAGTGTGTCAAGGGCTTCCCGCTGAACTGGTCAGGTCGGAGTACGACCCGGAGCCAACGTGCGCGTTCTCGTTGTTGACGATCATCAGGTGCTTCGCCGCGGCGTCCGCAGCTTGCTCGAAGACGAGGATGCCTTCGAAGTGTGTGGCGAAGCCGCCGACGGGTCGGAGGCGATCGCCAAAGCCCAGGAGTTGAAGCCTGACGCCATCCTGATGGACATCAGCATGCCCGGGCTGAACGGCCTGGATGCCACGCGCGAAATCCGGCGGCTCCTCCCCGAGACGCAGATCGTCATTCTCACCCAGCACGATACCCCCGCGATGATGCGCCAGGCGCTGGATGCGGGCGCTCACGGATACGTGGTGAAATCCGCCATGATCACGGAGCTGGTTGCCGTGCTCGACCGGATGCGCCAGGGCCCGCAGCCCGCAGCGCCTGTTGTGCTGGGAGCCCAGGGCGAAAACATCGACGTCAAGGAACTGACGCAGCGCAGCACGGCATTTGAGACAGCGCTGCGGCAAAGCGAACAGCGGCTTCGCAGTCTGGTGGAGCATCAGTTTGCGATCATGAACTGCATGGCGGAGGGGCTGTACACGCTCGATGCGGAAGGCCTCGTCACGTCAATCAATCCCGCCGGCGAGGCGATCCTCGGTTGGACGAAAGAAGAACTCCTCGGCAGGAAAATGCACGATGTGACGCACTACAAGCACCCCGACGGCAGCCCATTTCCGGCGAGCGAGTGTCCGGGCCTGCAGGTGCTGCAACGAGGCGTCGACCTGCGCGAACATGAGGACGTCTTCATCCACAAGGGCGGGCGCTTTGTGCCGGTGGTCTTCACCGCTTCGCCTCTGAAAGAGGAGAGCAAAATCGTTGGAGTCATCGTCGGCTTCCGGGACGATACCGAGCAGCGGCAGGCCAAAGAAGCGGTGTCGCAGGCCAACCGGGAGCTGAGGATCATCAAGGATCATCTGCAACTCGTCACCAACGTCATGGCGGCTTAGGTCACGCGGTGCAGCCGTGATTTCCGTTATCTCTGGGCAAACCAGAGCCTGGCCGATTGGCTCAAGCGGCCGCTGGCGGAGATTATCGGACGGCCCATTGCCGAAGTGATCGGCCAGGAAACATTCAATGAACTGCTCCCCCACTTTCAGGCAGTGCTCTCAGGCCGGAAGATATCTTACGAGCGCGAGGTGAATTATCCCGGTGTGGGACGCCGGTGGGTCTCCGCAACCTATACGCCGACTTTCGACGCGGCCGGCTTTGCCGACGGCTGGGTCGCGGTCGCCTGGGACATCACGAACCGGAAGAAATCCGAGGATGCAGTGCGGCAGACCGCCGAGCGGTTCCGCGCCCTGGTAACGGCCTCGTCCTATTTCACCTGCCGCATCAGCCCGGACTGGAGAGAGATTCGCATGCTGGGTGATCGCGGTCTGGTTTCTGATGCGGTCGAGCTGAAAGAGAACTGGCTGGAGGAGTACATCTGGCCCGACGATCGGGCCCTGGTCATGGAAAAAATTCAGGAGGCCAGCCGGACGAAAGGCGTCTTCGAGCTCGAGCATCGCGTGCGCCGGCTGGACGGAAGCGTGGGCTGGACGCTTTCCCGCGCCGTGCCCATCCTCGATGATCGCGGCGAAATCGTGGAATGGTTCGGCGCTGCGGCAGACATCACCGCCCGCAAGGAAACGGAGGACCGGCTCCGTGCCAGCGAGCACCGCTTCCGAAGATTGGTGGAATCGAATATCGTTCCCATGGTCTGCGCGGATGCAAACGGGATTTTCGAAGCGAATGACGCTTTTCTGGAGCTGGTCGGCTACACCCGCGAGGACCTCGTGGCCGGCGAACTCGACTGGATCAAAATCAGCGCGCCGGAGCATCTGCCCAGAAGCTTCGAGGCAATCGAACTGCTCAGGACCCAGGGATTCTTCGAGCCGTTCGAGAAGGAGTACATCCGAAAAGACGGCAGCCGGGTGTCAGCCCTCATCGGCGGAGTGACCATACACTCTTCGCCGATACAATGGTTGTGCATCCTCGTCCAGCTGCCGGCCCGAAAGCGGCCGGAACCCGAGACGCGCATCAGCGCCGGCCATCTGGACCGGCAGGCCAGCGCCGCCGAAAAGCCTCCGCAGGAAGCGGCGGGGGCAGAGGGATCGGGAACGAGTTAGCCAGGACTCATCGACATTGTCTGAATTCTAGCGCCGGACGCCCGAGGATCTGTGGGCCGCGACTATGACCTGTTGACCTCAATCGAAAATGAGCTCCGCTCGCATACCAACACATCAGTAGATCGACCACACACCCGGCGTGGCGATCTCGATGAGGTGCCGGTCCGGATCGCGGAAGTAGAGGCTGGTACCACCGGCGTCCCAAGCGCGCTTCTCTTCAACGTTAATGCCATTCTCGGGGAGCCAAGTCTCCCAGGACGCCAGTTCCGAGGCCCGGATCGCGAAAGCGACGTGAAGCTCGCCCTCGCCGTCGTGCGGAGTCGGAATCCCTTGCGATTCGCCCTTCTTGAACAGCAGCAGCACCTGACGCTTGCCGGCCTCGAGGGCGCAGCCACGCGGTCCGAAGTCGCTGATCACTCGAAAACCGAAGATTCGTTCGTAGAACTGGACCGAGCGGGCAACGTCGGCGACGTACAACGCCGATTCGAGGATTCCGTCACTTTTCGGCGGCATATTGTTTTCTCCGAGCCGGCACGCGCTGTGCCGTAATTCGCCGTACCGGCCCTGTATGAGCGCCGAAAACACGACGGTCGCAGACCGCCGCTACAGGCCGCTACAGACCAAACAGCCGGATGTTAGCATTACGGACGCCGCAGCCGAAACTTTGCGGAACCCGAGGAGGCGCGGCGCTGTCAATATGCCTTCGAGCTCGCGGTTCCGCGGCATGCCTGTGCCGCCACGATCAATGCCGGCTCACTGCTACAGCGGCCCGACATTAAAGTGCCGGTGACTTGTGGTTGCCCATTGGCATCCAAGATTTCGTTTCGCGAGGGCTCTATGCGCAAGGGAAACGCACGCCCGCTGTTTCATCCACGTTGGCTGAAATTCGCATCTCCCAGCCGCGCGCTGCGGATACTTCCTGCGCTCGCCACTCTGGGAGTTTGCCTCGCAACGTTATCGGCTCGCGCTCAGGTGTTGACCTCGCAATACAACAACGCGCGCACCGGCGCGAATCTGCATGAGACGGTCCTCACGCCCGCGAACGTGAACTCCAACGAGTTCGGGGCGCTTTTCACGTTGCCTGTCGATGGCGCGGTCTACGCGGAGCCTCTTTACATCCCCGACCTCGAGATTCCCGGCAAAGGCACCCACAATGTCGTCTTCGTGGCCACCGAGCATGACAGCGTTTACGCCTTCGACGCCGACGGCAAATCGCGGGCGCCGCTCTGGAAGGTGAACTTCACCGGCGGCGCCGGCGTGACCACGGTTCCCGGGTGGGACGTGAGCTGCCCGTTCATCCAACCCGAGATCGGCATCACGTCCACGCCCGTGATCGATTACTCGAGCGGCACGATCTACGTGCTGGCGCGAACCAAGGAAAAGAGCGGCACATTCTCCAGCCGGTACGTCCAGCGGCTGCACGCGCTCGCCATAACCACTGGCGCGGAGAAGTTCGGCGGACCGGTGGAAATCAAGGCGTCGGTCGAGGGTCACGGCGACGGCAGCTCGGGCGGTAAAGTCGATTTCGATCCGCTCCACGAGTTGCCGCGGAGCGCGCTGCTGCTCTCGAAGGGCAAAGTCTACCTGAGCTGGGCATCGTCGTGCGACGTGGCTCCTTATCACGGTTGGATTATGGCCTATGACGCGCGCACGCTCGCGCAAACCGGCGTCTTCAATACGTCGCCCGATGCCGGGCAGAGCGGTGTGTGGGCGGGCGACGCAGGAATCGCGGCAGACGATCAGGGTAACGTTTTCGCGGCCACCGGCAACGGCAAGTTCGACGCCGATTCGGGCGGGCGCGACTACGGTGACAGTCTGGTGAAGCTCGCTTCCAGCGACAGCCGCCTCGATCTGCGCGACTATTTCACTCCTTTCGATCAGGCCCAGCTCAACGCCGACGACAACGACCTCGGCTCCGGCGGGCCGGTGCTGATCCCCGATCAGCCGGGTCAACATCCGCATTTGCTGACGATCGCCGGCAAAGGCTCTACGATTTACTTGCTGGATCGCGACCAGTTGGGACACTACGACTCGAGCGACGATCGCCATGCGGTGCAAAGGCTCTCTCCGGGAGGCGGAGGCTTCTTCGGCGCGCCCGCGTACTGGAATCATCATCTGTATTACATCGGCAGCGACGACTTCCTGAAGGATTTTGTTCTGGACCGCGGAGTGCTGACGCCGGCGGCCCGAGGCACAGTGCAGTTCATTGATCCGGGCGCGACACCCACAGTGTCCGCCAACGGCACGCGCAATGCGATCGTCTGGGCGCTTTCGTCCAAGCGCTGGAACGAGCGCGACGGACCTCCGATGGTGCTGCGCGCTTTCGACGCTTCCGACGTATCGCGCCTGCTTTACAGCAGCGAACAGGACGCGCGGCGCGATCGGGGCGGCGTCGGGGTGAGATTCAATATTCCGCTGGTCGTGAACGGACGCGTCTATGCAGGCGCCAAAGCAGACGTGGAAGTGTATGGGCTGCTGGCGTCCACGAAATAGCCGCCTGGACCGTGTGCCACTCGCAGCCGTTCAGCGGACCACCCCGTCCAGAGGCCATCACCCTCCCAGACCATGAGGAGCGACGGGCTGGCGCGGGATGGTCCGCTCGCCGGCTGGCGTCGACACCACGCCCATTATCGGCGGCTCGACGATTCAGGCTACTGAGGCCCGCGCGGCGAGGTGTCGCGCAATTGTCAAGATTTCGTCAAATTTGGCGCTGTGGTTGGAGGTCGTTCAAAGCTTCAGCTCGACGATGGTGGCTCCTGTACCGCCTTCGTTCGGCGGCGCGGCGTAGAACTTCTCGACGTGCGGATGCGATTCGAACATCTCGTGGAGCGTCCGGCGCAGAATCCCCTTGCCGTGGCCGTGCACCACGCGCAAGCGAAATCGCTTGGCCAGGAAAGCCTGGTCGAGGAAAGCATCCACCTGTTCGCGAGCCTCTTCTGCCGTTTGTCCGATGACATTGATCTGAGCCGGCGCTTCGACGCGCGAAACCACGGGTCCGGCGCCGGTTGCGCCCGTGGGCGGCGCATGCTTGCGCAGCAGGACGCGGACACGCGAAGGATCGACGCGCGTGTGCAGGCGTCCGACTTCGACATCGATGCCGTTCGCCGCGACCGCGATAACCGTCCCCGGCGCCGGTATGCCATCCACCTGCACGGTATCGCCGGGGCGCGGCGGACCTTCGATCACAGTTGCAGACTCAGCGGACGGAATTTCCTCCGCACCAACCACTTCAGCCACGTCGCTCTTCCAGGTGTCGCGCGCTTCGTTGGCGATCGCACCGGGCAGCCGCTCCAATTTCTGTTCCAGGCGCTTGAACTGGCTGCGCGACTGAGCCTGCGTCAGGCTGCGCTCGGCCTGGGTCCGGACCTCGGCGCGGATCTCCTCCAGCGCCGATTCCCACCGGCGGCTTTCACGCTTTAAGCCTTCTTCGAGGCGCCGTCCGAGCTCCGCGAGGCGCGCGCGCCGCTCGGCCTGATACTGCTGCTCGAGTTCCTGCCGCCGCCGCTCGATCTCGATGCGCGCGACTTCGCTTTCGCGCAGTTTGCGCTCCATTTCCGAGCGCTCGCGATGCAGTGTCTCGACGAGCGCCGCCACCTCGCGCTCCTCCGGAGCGACCAGCGTCCGGGCCCGATCGACAATCGAGCGGGGCAGGCCGAGGCGTTCGGCCACTGAGAGTCCGCTCGACTTGCCGGGCAGTCCCACGAGCAGCCGATACGTCGATTCGAGCGTGCGATCGTCGAACTCCATGGCGGCGTTGACCGCGCCCGGCGTCTCGGCGGCATACGCCTTAAGCCGCGACGCGTGGGTCGTGACGACAGCGAGCGCGCCGCGCGCCCGGAAGTGTTCGAGCACGGCGACGGCGAGCGCCGCGCCCTCTTCAGGATCGGTGCTGCCGCCGAGTTCGTCCGCCAGTACCAGATCGCCTGGGCCGGCAACCTCAGCCATGCGCCGGATATTGCTGATATGCGCAGAAAACGTGCTGAGGCTGGCTTCGATCGACTGCAAATCGCCGATGTCGGCGAGCACGCGTCCGAAGACCGGCAGCTTGGCGATCGCCGCGGGCACGGGCAGCCCGCTCTGCGCCATCAGCGCCGAAAGTCCGACGGTTTTCAGCACCACGGTCTTGCCGCCGGTGTTGGGTCCGCTGATCACGAGCACCGTCTGCTCGGGATCGAGGCGCAGCGTGAGCGGCACCGGCTTGCGATTCTGCGCGCGCAGGGCTTTTTCGAGCAGCGGATGGCGCGCGTCATCAAGCTCAAGCGGGCCGCCCGGCGCAAGCTCGGGCAAGCAGCAATCATAGATGCGCGCGAACTCGGCCTTGGCGAATATCAGATCGATTTCCGCCAGGATTTGCGCGGCGTCCTCGAGGTCTCGGCGCCGGCCGCGCAGGTGCTCGGTCAACTCGCCAAGAATCCGGCGGACCTCCGCAAGCTCACGGTCCTCCATTTCAACCAGCTCGTTGTTGAGCGGCACGGTTTCGAGCGGCTCGAGATAAAGCGTGGCGCCTGAAGCGCTCATGCCGTGCACCACACCGTCGACGCGGCGCTTTTCGTCGGCGCGAATGGGGATCACCAGGCGATCGTTGCGCACCGTGATGATCTCGTCCTGCGCCACGCCGGCTCGGCTCAGACGGCTGAGCAGCCGCTGTATGGTGATCTGAATTTCGTGACGCAGCCGCTCGATGTTGCGCCGCACCCGCCCCAGTTCCGGGCTGGCAGACGACTCCACTGTGCCGTCGGGCGCGATCTTGCCTTCGAGTTCGCCCAGCAAATTGCGGAAATCGGGCAGGCCCGAGGCGAGTTGATCAAGCTGAGGAAACGAACCGAAAGCGCTGCGCAAACTCTGCGAGGAACGCGCAAGCGCCGTCAGCGCGAGAATCTCGAGGGCCTCGCAGGAAAGTCCTTCGATGGCGAGCTTTTCCAGGATCGGCCGCGGATCGCCGAGCGAGGCGAATCCGGGCCGTGAGATCTCGCTCGCATAGCGGCGGGCTTCGCCGGCTCGCGCCAGGTCCACGCGGATGCGGTCGAGATCGGTCGAAGGCGCCAGCGCGCCAAGCCTCGCCTCGCTGATCGGTCCGGTCAACAGCTCGGCGAGAATGGCAAGCACGCCGTCGAATTCGAGCGTGGCCAGCGAAAATCGGTCGGAGAGACTCATCGGGACGATCCGCCTGAGAATCCAGTTTGGTGGTAATCCACCGGGCGAGGCAAGCCATCTACTCGCTGAACAGTCTCTCGACGACCTTCATGGGCAAGAAAAACCGATTCGGAGCAGCAGGCAAAGACAGAAACTGGAAGTGCCCGTAAAACCGCCTAGCGGACTCGTCTTTTGCATCGACAATCACAGCAGAGGACGCAACCTGCTTGCTCTGCTGCCAACTCCCGTAAAAAGCGCCAAGCAGAAGAAACTCGCCTAATCTTCGGCCCTTGAAGTCTTGGCAGATTGCCAGCCGGCCGAGAAGCGTTGCCGGAACTTCGGGATATCTTGGAGGCTTGGCCGCGACATTCGCAGGCAAGGCGAACAGATGGATTAGAGTACTGCGAAAGCGTGAAGAAACCGGCGACAGTTTCGCCATCGGGTGTCAGCACAAAGCAGACGGCAACTCGTTTGGCGACGTCCTGACCCGCCTGCGTCTTGAGATAGCGATCGAGGGCGTCGATTCCGCAGAAGAACGCTGCCCGATCATGCCTCTTGCCAAGCGGTTCAACCCGGCAGTCGTCCCGCAGTTTCTCATTCTGAACCAATTAGACCTTGGCCCGTTGTTTGTAACGCTTCGCCGCTGCCATCAGTCGTTCGCCCGGCTCGGGAGGGTTCACCAGCGCGCGCGCGAAAGCCTTCCGGGCGCGCTCGTTGAGGGTCAGGACCTCCTGCTCGCGGATGGTACGCATGGCTGCTTGGGCGGCGCTCAATATGACGAAATCAGAGACAGACGTGCCCTTTGATCCGGGCCGCATGCTCAATGCGGCTTTTCTGCTCGGGCGTCAGTCGGGCTTCGAGGCGTTCCTTCTTCGCCTCTCTGTCCACGGCATGGGCTCCCATATGCGCGCTCTTACTCATAAGTTCTATTGTACGGCAATCACCGTACGTCTCAATGACGTGCCGCGCTGGGGATCCGCGAAGCCTTGCTCTTTACTGCCGCTTCAACGTCAGCGGCAAGCTGGCCTCGCCCTGGGCTCCAGGTGCCGTCGATGGCCTAAGGCTTCGCTGGCTTGTCCGCCTGCTTCGCAGGCTCTGCGGCCGCGCGCTTGAAATTCAGCGGAAACGACTGGCCCTGTGTCCAAGTGCCGTCGATTTCGCTCGCGTCCGGCTTGACGGTTCCTTCGTAGGTGCCCTGCACCGCGTCCACGCCCAGGCTGAGCTTGGAGTCCTTCAGCGTGACGGTCGCGACCGGTATGCCGTTCGCTCCCTGATCGACGCTGTCGAGCGTCGCCTCTAGGCTGCCATTCGCGGCCTTCGTCAGGTGCAGAATGAGGTGCAACTGGCCCTGGCCCGTATCGAGCACGCCCTGCCAGTCCCCGGCGATGTCCTGCGCGTAAGAAAACGCCGTCACCGACAAAACCACCGCGACGAGTCCGAGAGCCTTCAGCAGAGTTTTCCTCATAGTTTCCCTCCTGCCTTCAGAAGTGACGACTTCATGTCCGGTGCCGTCACGAGGTCCTTGCACTATCTTACACTGGGTAAAAGGGAGGCTCGGTCAGACGGGCCTGCCTGTGCTGGCTTGTCCGCCCCTGTTGACTGTCGACTATTGACTGCTCTCTCCCACCACTTCAGTACCCGCAGCGCTCGCAACGTATTCCACCGGCTCGGCACTCCGACGCGCTCCATCTCGAAATACGTCTTCCCACGATACCGATTCTGCAAGTCCCAGCGTCCGTCGGCGCGCCGATGCCGGCGGACGACCCCAATTGCGTCCTCCAGGCGCGGATCGCGAGGCGTGTCGACAGCCTGGAAATAAGCGAGTCCGCGCAAGACGTCGTAATGCCATCGCGGCGGAAACGTGAACCGCAGGAACTCCGGCTTGATTACTTCGCCGGTGCGATGCGACCGGAACAGGCGATGCGCCAGCAGGAATTCGCGACCGCGTTCTTGAGCGGCCCGTACCATTCCGACATCGCACCCGCGCCAGAGTTCGTAATACCGCAGTCCCTCGAGGGCGCTAATGGTGGTGTGAACCGACGAGTGCGTTGCGCCCTGCGGACGGCGGCAGTTCCAGCCGCCATCGGGCATCTGCTCGTCAAGCAGGTGACGGGCGACGGCCTCGAGGCGGGCGTCGTCATGCTGAAAATACGAGAGGACGGAAAGCACCATCCCGCTAACGCATGTCTCGCCGCTGTGGGTCCATTGCGCCCAGGCCCCGTAACTCAGGCCGCCGTCGCGCTGCAGTCCCTGGTCGAGCAGTAGCCCGCATGCCTTTCGTGCCTGCCGATTTTCGGGCGGCAGGCCGAAGTCGCGGAGTGTCAGCATGGTGTAAGTGGTTGAAATCCACTTGGGCGAGTAGAGCCCGCTATCGGACGACTGCCCGGCCGCCCACCTGCCATCAGACTCCTGAATGGCGAGCAAGCGCGCACCCCAACCCTCGCGAGCTGTCTTGCGGCGCTCCCGCCCGATGGCAGCCTTCGCGGCACCGGTCAGGTCCTGCATCGTCTGCCAGCGAATGGCCGGATCTCCATCCAGAAGCCATTGAATGGTCTTTGCTCCCGCTGTATCGAAGCTGTTTCGGGCATCTTCATGGCGCGGTCTCTACAGCCTCTGACTCTCGACTGTTGACGGTTGACTGTCAATCTGTCGATGTGCTTAGCGCTTCCCGAGCTGATCCAGCAAACTGGCAAACTCCGGTGTCGGCCGCAAAGCGATGAAATCGGGGTTCTTCTCAAGTTCCTCGCGATCGGTAAACCCCTTCTCGATTGCCGCGCGCAGCTCGGCGAGCGCATTCTTGTTGGCTCGGTTTACCGCGTACACGCGCGCCAGCATGTAGTGAACCTGCGGACTCTCCGGGGCGCATTCCGCAGCAACCATCAAATCCAGCCGGGCCGTCGCGTAGTCGTTTCGTGCCAGAGCCTCCCCGGCGTCCTCGTAGGCGTGGATGAGCGCTCCACGCACGAAGCGTTCAGCTGCAATTCCTTCATCGCTGTCCCGATGCGCCTTCGCGAGCTTGAGACGGTCGGAAAATCGCAGGCTGTCAAGCGCCTCGCCGATTTGCGACGAGGAAGCGCCTTCCCGCAAAGGCCCGATCGCCTGACTCAAATCGCCATTGGCAGCATCGACCATCGCCTGAATTCGTTCTTGCCGCCGGCTCTCGCGCTTCAGAGCTTTCTTCAACTCCTTCGTACCTTCGAGCCGCGCGATCTGAGCCTTGACCTCGACCACGTCGTGCAAGCCTTCGAAATCTGCATCCAGCCACTGGAATCGCTGGAACGCCTCGGCCAGGTTTCCGGTCGCTTCGATCTGCTGCGCATTTTCCAGCCGCCGATCGAACCATTCCGTGATCCGCGTTTCGTCTTTCTCACGGCTGCCGGCCTTCATGGCATGCAGCTCCATCCACTCGATCGCCCCCGCGAAAGACGCTGGCGGCGCCCAGTCATGCCCGCCGTCAAAAACCTCAACGCGGTGAATAATATTCAATCCGTTTAGGGTGCTGTTCAGTCGCATCATCTCGGGATAATTGAAGTCCCGGACGCCGGCGGTGCCGTAATAGATAAACGGCAGGTTGGAGCTTGGCCCTTGACCTGCTCCGAGGGGGAAACCTGCTCCCATCAATCACTCCCGCTACTTCTCCTCGAGCCAGGCGGCCGAGTTCGCAGGCTACGCGCGCGCCGCCGGAGAATCCGGTGGCGTAAGCGCGCCACGATTCGAGCGAGAAGCGCGCGTGCGTGTCCTGCCATATGGCCTGCGCCGCGCCGATGCTGATATACATCGGGCCGTTGTGGGAGTTGTTCGATCCCACCAGGATGTAGCCGTACCGCTCGGCAACCTCCTGGTATTCCTGGACCGGCGCCGCCCCCTGCGCCATCGGATCGAATGCATAAACGATGGGCCACCGTTTTGTGGACGTGTAGTGGGAAGGCAAGTAGAGGGCGTAACTCTCAGAGGGATCTGCAGAGCATGCGACCTTATCGATAACCCGCCCCGGGGGCAAGCCGGCCTCCTGAGCCAATCCGACGGCGCAACGTCCGGCGATAGGTAGTGGGGCGATGAGGAGGTAAAGCAGCGGGATGGGGCGCGCAGTCCGAAGCATACGGTGGGATCTCCTTTGCGGATTTGCGGCCGAGCATAATATAGCTCTGGCCGGTACTGGCTGCAAGCGAACGACGCAAAGGAAGGCGGCATCTCTGACACTGTGATGCCGGGAAGCGATCCCGAACTCCGAACCCCGAACTTGGAACCGCGTGATACACTTACGCCTGACCCGCTATCGAGGAGGCTCTGAATGAAAGGTGAGAATCCGATCTTCCGGTTTGCTCGGGGACGCGACAGCATCAGCCGCCGCCAGATGGTTCAGCGTCTGATCGGGACTGCGAGTGGCGGTGCGGCGCTGGTCACGATCGGACCGCTGGCGAAAGCAGCCGAGAGCAAGCCCGGCGCGGCAGCCGATCCCGGCGCTCAGGCAGACGCGCAGGCAACGCAGCAGGCAGTAACTGCAGCCGCCGCCGGCGAATGGGCTCCCCAATTTCTCGATCCTCATCAGAATGAGACGCTTACGGTCCTCGCCGAGCAGATCATTCCTGGATCGGGACGCGCGCAGGTGAATCGCACGATCGACTTGCTTCTGACCGTGGACACGCAACAAAACCAGGGCAAGTTCCTGGAGTCGCTTTCGGCGTTCGACGCTGAGGGCATCCAGCGCCACGGCCAGCCCTTTGTGCGCCTCACCGAAGAGCAGCAGATTGCTATTCTGACCACGGCGTCGACGGCGGAAGCGGGTCCAAAGGAGGAAGGCGGCGACTGGGACCCCTGGAGCGGGTCGTCTTCTTCTACGACTGCCGGTGAATCGCACCTGACTCTGCGCGATCATTTCGACGTCGTCAAGGAGTGGGTCGGCAAAGCCTACTGGTCTTCGGAAGCCGGCCTACGGGATCTCGGCTGGACGGGCCGGGTGATGTGGGATAGCTGGCCGGGCTGCCAGCATCCGGACGGCCACGCGTGAGTTCGTTCAGCAGCGGAAGCGCCTCGGGAGCGCCCGCGATGCCGGCGCCGATTGCGACCGAGGCCGGCGCTGGGAACTCTGCCAGTCACACGCGCCGCCAGGTTGCCGTCCGGCTGCTGCCTTTCCTCTTCGTCCTTTACGTCATCAACTATCTCGATCGCACCAACATCGCCTACGCCGCGTTGGGCATGTCGCGCGACCTGGGATTCAGCGACAGCGTATTCGGCCTCGGCGCCGGCATTCTCTTCATCAGCTACGTAACGCTGCAAATCCCCGCGACCCTGCTCGTGGAGCATTGGAGCGCGCGCGGAGTAATCGGGGGCAGCTTGATCGCGTGCGGTGCCGTCACGGCGTCCATCGGGCTGGTGCACACCTCGGGTCAGCTTTACCTGGCGCGTTTCCTGCTTGGCGCGGCCGAAGCGGGATACTTCCCCGGCGTCGTTGTCTACCTGACCCACTGGTTTATCCGCGAGGATCGCGCCAAGGCGGGCAGCAACTTCATGGCGGCGATCCCGGTGTCGTTCGCCATCGGATCGCCGCTCTCCGGATGGATTCTCGGCCATCATTGGCTGCACATCGTTGGTTGGCGCTGGGTGTTCGTGCTGGAAGGATTGCCCGCGGTGCTGCTCGGCATCGTGGCGCTCT
This sequence comes from Terriglobia bacterium, assembly GCA_030037755.1. Taxonomy (GTDB): domain Bacteria; phylum Acidobacteriota; class Terriglobia; order UBA7540; family UBA7540; genus Gp13-AA77. The sequence continues at coordinate 4,694 of JASHQD010000552.1, read as the reverse complement.
TCTATATTACCGACTGGCCGCACCAGGCGCACTGGCTGGCCGCCGGCCAGAGACAATGGATTGAACAGAAGCTCGAGTCAGAGAAGCCCCGAGGCCTCTCGGTCAGCACGGGCAAAGTTCTGCGATCGCGCACCGTTGTGATGTTGTGTACGATTACATTTTTCGGCTACATGACGGGCTACACGTTCGGCTTCTGGTATCCGACCATGCTGAAGCGCTGGTCCGGACTCCCGGACGCCCGCGTGGGACTGCTCGGCGCCCTGCCCTACGCGATCGCGTTCGTGGCCATGATTGTCACCGGCTGGGACTCCGATCGTAGCGGCGAGAGACACTGGCACGCCGCAGGTCCGATGTTCGTGGCCGCGCTGGCAATGCTGGGTCTCATCTGGTGGCACGGGTCGACCACCGTCACGCTCACCTGGTTCGCCCTCGCTGCCATGACGAATGTGTTTCTTCCAACCTTCTGGACCATTCCGCCCGAGATCCTGCCGCGATCGTCGATCGCGGCTGTGGTGGGCCTCGTGAATGCCGTTGGCAACGTCGCCGGCTTTGCCGGTCCTTACCTCTTCGGCTATTTAACCACGCGGACCGGGTCGTTCTCGTATGGCCTGGCGCTGCTGATGATCGCAGGGGTGGCGAGCGGCGTCGCGATCCTGCTGCTGCCACGTCCGGCAGAATTGCGGGCGCGTTGAGCAACTCGGCCGCAAGCCGCAACCAAACGAGGCCTTCTCCGTGATCTCTGCGCTCCCAATTCCTGGACACGGAGTTCGCCGAACTTCTGTACTCTGTGTGTTACTAACGTGCAGATTCTTTTCGACGCGCGAAGAAGATGTCACCCGAGAGATGACAGCGACAACAGAGAACCCTTCGTCACCTCTGGGGTGAGGCTCTCTTTTGGGCGCGTCGCAGGCCGCGGCAGGCTGAGGGTTCTGGCTTGCAGCGTGCGGGCCGCGTGCCTGCAGACCGTGCATTGTCAGATGGAGGACTTATCGATCTGGTGCTAAGCCCTGCTGTAATCGGTCGCCGGAAATGGAACTGGACCCTCGCGCTGCCTGCGGTCGGCATTCTGATCGCGAGCCAGATGCTCTGGCAACCGGTAACCCGCGTCGTGGCGGCCCAGAAGCCCGCTGCAACATCACCCGTCCCGCGCCACACCTACACCACCAACTTCCCGCTGGCAGAGAATCCGATTTCCGAAGGTGGCAAATGGACGAACGGACAGAAAGATGCCTTGGATTGGACCGACGTGCGGACGACTGCGGGTCTCGCGTTCGGCACCGAACTGGGCGGCATGAGATCTGCCCCGCGAGAGTACGATGATTCCACGGCATTGCTGACTGGATCGTGGGGGCCGAATCAGACGGCGCAGGCCACCGTCCGCTCCAGGAATCCGAGTGACAAAATCAACGAGGAAGTCGAACTCCGCCTGCGCAGCACCCTTTCGCCCCACAAGGCGACGGGATATGAAATCCTCTTCCGGTCGCTTCAGGGCGAGAATTCCTATTGCGAAATCGTGAGATGGAACGGTCCCTTGGGAGATTTCACCTACGTCGGCCGTTCGAAGGGTCCGAAGTGCGGGATCACGGACGGCGGCGTTGTGAAGGCGACCGCGATCGGCGACGTGATCACGGCGTACATCAACGGAGTGGAAGTGGTCCAGGCCCGCGATGATACTTACACCGGCGGCAACCCTGGCATCGGGTTCTTCCTTTACGGATCGACGGGCGCGAATCCGGATTACGGCTTCACGAGCTTCACAGCGTCGGACGAGTAAACCCCCTGCTGTGTGTCGGAGGCGCCCTTTGCCCGTAGCCGTCCTGACTCTCTTCCCGCTAGGAAGAGCCCTGAGCGACCAGCACTGGCCATCGTGTCCCCCGTCACAGCCGTGCAACAACGTTCTGGTTAAGTTAAAATCTTTGGCAGTCTGCACCCTTAACTTCCAGGCAAGGAGGAATTCCGATGAAGACTCGTTCGATTCGCTGGTATCGGGTACTCCCGATGAGCTTTGTGATACTAATCGGCACGATTGCGCCCGCCTTTGCGCAGAAGATTGGTTTCCCGAGCAAGATCGTGGGAGGCTACTTCGAGGAGTGGAGCATCTACTACGCGGATTACAACATCGCTAATCTTCAGCAGAATGGTGTAGCCGCCACGTTGACCCATCTGCTCTACGCATTCGCCAACGTGCAATCAAGCCCGACGGCAGCCTGCACCTTCGCCGACACCTGGGCTGACTACCAGGATCCTTATCTGCCACCCGTCAACGGGAACCCTTACACCGGCCCGCTTTTTGGCAATTTCGCCGCGATCCAGCAGCTCGAGGGGCTATACCCTAAGCTGAACGTTCTGATTTCCATCGGCGGCTCGTCCGCCTCGAATACCGCGGCGTTTTCGGCCGCCGCGAGCACGGCCGCCGGACGTCAGCAACTGGCCGCCTCCTGCATCAGCCTCTTTATTCAGGGCAACATCGCTTCGGGAATCACGGCGCCGGGCCTGTTCGACGGAATCAATATCGACTGGGAATGGCCAACCGCCACCGACACGCAGAACTTCACGCTGTTGCTCGAGGAATTCCGCACTCAACTAAACCAGCTTTCGGCGACCACCGGCAAACAGTACATCCTCAGCTTCGACGGACCGGCAGGCGCCCAGAATTACGTGAACATCAACCTGCCGCAGGCGGCCGCCCAGGTGAATTTCATCACCATCGACGGTTACAATTACGCGGGTTCATGGGACACGCAAACGAACGACGCTTCGTCGCTCTATGATTCCCCTCAGGACCCTGATTACGGCCAGGATCTGGATATCAACGATACGGTGAATGCCTACCTCAAGGCGGGAGTCCCGGCCTCCAAATACACTATGGGCGTGCCGCTCTACGGCGCGGGATGGACGGGTGTACCCAACATCAATCACGGCCTCTACCAGAACTCCACGGGTCTGTCACCGGTGCCGCTGGCCAACGGGACCGGTCTGTGCTCGAACACGAACGGCACGGAGCCAGGATGCGACGTCTTATTGACGCCGGGGCTTGCTACTTACGGAACGCTGGTGAATCTGCAGGCCAACGGGTACGTGCCGTACTTCGATCCGTTCCGGATTGCGGTATCAGTCTACGATCCGGCGCTCGAGACCTTCTACACGTTTGACGATCCGCTTACGGTTACATTGAAAGCGCTCTACATCGACGCCAGAGGACTCGGCGGAGGCTACGTTTGGGCGCTGAAGGATGACGACCCCAACGGCGACATGACCAAGACGCTGGCGACGTTCCTCGGTCAGTAGCAGAAGAATCTGTCTGGGCTGCAGCGGCGGTGTCCTCACCGCCGCTCGGCCCAAGCAAGCCTGAAACCCCACAGCCTGAACGTCTTGCGGTCGAAGGTCAACGTGTAAGGGCGGCCGGCCGCTCTTATTGATTCTAATTGCAATACGTGCCATTTGCTGTCGGGGTTATTTTTATCTATACTGCCTGTCAAGGGACTCGACAGAGGTCCCGCAAGATGGGAGTCGAGCATAAACGCATTCGCTCGGCTAGGTGGATCCACGTGCTTCGGAGGCGGGGCTGTGCAGGCAGGCGAAATCTTCCGGCCAACAAGTTCGGTGAATGACACCCGCAGGTTTACGCGATTCCACGTCTGATTTCCCGTCGGATATCCGCGTCGAGGCAATTATTGACGGTCGATTGCCCAAAATCTTTTGGAACTGAAGGTCGCAGCCAGATGAATTGGGAATCTTAAATCGAAAGTCCAGTAGGACCATCTGGGATGCCGCCAATCTCAAAAGACTTAGAGTGCCAAACTGAAACCCCAAAAAGAGCTTTGCCGGGGCGCGTCTTCTGGATTACGGGTTTATCGGGCGCCGGGAAGACGACCGTCGGACGAGAATTGTGGAGCCGGCTGCGCGCCGCCGGACGTCCTGCAGCCTTTCTCGATGGCGACGCGCTCCGGGCTGTGATCGCCGACGATCTTAACCATAGCGCGAACGACCGGCGACGATCGGCAATGCGCAACGCCCGGCTGTGTCGCTTGTTGGCTGAGCAGGGCGTGGACGTGGTCTGTGCCACGATCTCGCTGTTTCACGAGGTGCAGAATTGGAACCGGCAGAACATTCCCGGCTATCGCGAGATTTATCTTCGGGTCCCGCTCGATGAGCTTCGGCGCCGGGACAGCAAGGGCATCTACGCGGGCGCGGAGCGCGGAGATGCGCGCGATGTTGTGGGCCTTGACGTGCCGGCAGAGCAGCCCGAAGCACCTGATCTTGTTCTGGACAATTATGGGACCCTCGACGTAGCCGACGCGGTCGATCGTATCCTGGCAGTGTGCGACGGACGGACTAGCGCCAGTGTGGTCCGTTCTGAGCACGCCGCTGTCTTCAAAACCAAGGCGGAATCCCTGGAGGCGGTGGCGCCCCTCCTCCGCAGCGGGCGTGTACTTCCACAATTCCGATTCTCGGTTAAGGATTGGCGCTCGAACTCCGGTCGAGTCCTCGCCGGCATCGCCGCTGAGCCGTGGGGCCCGGGCCGGGTCGTCGTGCGTAGCAGCGCGCGGGGAGAGGACGGTGCTCTCGGGAGCCTCGCCGGAAGATATGACTCGGTGCTTGGGGTTGAGGGCGCCGAGGCGGTGGCGCGCGCAATCGACCACGTGATCGCTTCGTTCGGCGGCGACCTCAGTGATGACGACCAGATTTTCGTG
>JASHQD010000551.1 GCA_030037755.1 Terriglobia bacterium | reverse complement strand
CGACCCCGTCAAGGGGACAGAAGATCAAATCCTTCTCTCGGGTACCGTGCTGTTCCCCGACTTGCGCAACGCGTCGGTTCAGTTGGGCACCGACGGCGCTTCCGGTGGACTGGAGCTTGACCCCGTCAAAGGAACCTGGAAGATCGACGGGTTTCGCCTCGTCATTCCGTCGTTTCCCGCCCTCGGAATATTCCAGGTTCAGAACTTCGTCGTCGGTTTCGCCGGGACGAAGGACGCCGACGGCAGCGAGGATTACCAGGTCCAGGCTGGCGGCCAGGTGCAAATCATCAAGGCCAAGGCCAAGGACAATAAGGGAGGGGCCTGCAGCGTCGGCGTCAACGTTAGCTTTGACTTCGATCATAACCACTTGAATATCGTGGACATTGGCGTGTCGATTCGAAACATGAATCCGGGCCTCCCCATACCGCCCATCGACGGTTTCATGACGGACATCGCGTTCGATGTCGATGGCATTCCCAGCTCAATTTCGGCGGACATACTCTTTGGCGCGGCCTTCGGAGACAAGATCACCGTCGGGGCCAAAGAATACTCCATGATCCAGGCGATCGTTAGCGGGAAATATTACACCCAGGACATCAACGTAACCGGGACCATCCTGCTCGCCGGTGGAACGCTCGGAGTGGGCATCGGCACGTTCGACTTCAACTGGGGCACGGGTGATTACACCGTCGACGTCAGGGGTAAGTTCTTCTACGACGTGATCGAGACATGCGCCATACTGTCCTTCTCCAGCGGCCTCGATTACGGTATATTCGGCGCCAAGTTGCAGGTGCCGCCCGATATTCCGATCATCGGCGGAATCAGCGTACTTCAATCAGATGCGATGTATTACGCCGATCATAAGTGCAAACGCACTGATGAGGATAAGCGTCCATGCAACTTCCTGGCTGCATGGTTTACGTTCCTTGGGCACTGGAAGTATGGAGTCGAGATCGAGCTGGTTGGCAATGGGCAATGGAAGGGGATCGGCACAAGTACCGTCAATGGCCTGCAGGCCCTTCTGCCCGACGGCACCGGGTCCAAGGCCTACAAGTACAACATTGCTTACGCTACCACCACGCCATCGCTTGAGTCCCGGCAATTGCGGGCGCTCGAAGACGACCAAAGCAGTGATTCCTACGGATTGATGAACGTCGTCTGGGACAAGCCCGACAGCGCTAACGACACCATCTTTATCGCGTCCGGGGACAACAGCGCGGTTCAGGTCTATGGACCGGGAACGGCGCCGGACAGCTACGGCTGGGTGAACGACTCGAGCGGCGGCGTGTCGTACATCGTGCTCGCGGATCAGTCCAGCCCGGGAGACGTTCTCATCCACATCGCGCCGACGGCATCGTTTACCGCGCCGGGCGCGTCGCACGGCGATCCCGACCTGTACATCCCCCTGCCCAACGCCTCGCTCAACGTCGTGCTTACCTCGGACAACGCGCAGAGTGACAATCTGACCGCGACCTGGACGGGCTCTTTTGCCGCCGCGGCGCCGCAGCTTCAGGACGTCACCGTCACCCAGCCCAAGACTGTAAGCGCGCTGGGCGATGACGAATCGAGTGAGGCCGATCCCGACCCCGTAACCGCCGATAACGCCACCATCAGCTTCCAGTGGCGGGGACTCGATCCGGATTCGACAAGCGTCAGCCTCTACTACGATTACGACAGCTCCGGCTACAACGGGACGTACATCTCAACCGTCAGCGGCAACGACCTGACGGTTTCCGATCCAGACGGTGATGGCTGGGGAACCGTCACCGTACCGTGGGACATCGGCGATCTTGAACCCGCCAAGCCCCTATACGTCTATGCGGTGATCAAGGACAACGGGCACGCGGCGTCGAAATCCGATTACGCCGGCAAGGTGCAGACCGTGCCCGCGGCACAGATTCAACTGTCCTATTCCGGCGGAACCAGCGTTTCATCGAACGAGCTTCAGGGCATCCTGCTCCAGGTCACGCCCGTAAAGCAGGCCAACGTCCAGTCGATCGCCGCGGGCGTGGTGACCGTGGCCGACAGCACGGACATCAACGTCGGCGATATGTTCATGTTCAGCGGCCTGGCGTCGCCCGTGGGTGTTGAGAACACCATGCCGTACTACGTCATCGCCGTCACCGGCAACGCCTTTACGTTCTCCAACGTCGCCGCCGGCGCGCCGATCAACGAAGCCACGGCGGGTCAGGGGACGGCGTATGTCGATCAGGACGCGCCGGCGATCTACGGCACGAACTCGAGCGGCGTCGTCTGGCCACATGTAGAGGTGTATCAAAGGTACCGGTTCTCGATGGTCCCGCCGCGCGGTGTGTTCGCCGCCGCTCCTTCCCCGGGCCAGGAAGTCTCCAACGTGGGAGAACTCGTCCAGTACAACACGTTCGTCGGTAACAACCAGTTATTGCGGATGAGCTGCCAGTTCAAAGTGCTGGCCGCGATCGCGGGGAGGGTCTATAGCGACCTGTCCGACAACGGTCAGCTCGACTCAATGGACACGGGCCTGGCAGGCGCGACGGTCTACCTGGACGATAACAACAACAACGTGCTCGATCCCGGCGAAGACTGGGTTGTCACCGGCCCGGACGGCAACTTCCTCTTCG
>JASHQD010000550.1 GCA_030037755.1 Terriglobia bacterium | reverse complement strand
GCGGGTACCTGTCGGGCGGCGCGATCTATCACAGCCAGTCCGGCGAATCGATCTTCACGCATCTGCCGGGGCTGCGCGTGATCATGCCGTCGAACGCGCTCGATGCCAACGGCCTGCTGCGCACGGCGATCCGCTCGGACGATCCGGTGCTTTTCCTCGAGCCCAAGCATCTGTACCGGCAGACGCACAATCGGAGTCCGTATCCCGGGCCCGATTACATGATCCCCTTCGGGAAGGCGCGTCTCGAGCGCGTGGGCGGCGATCTCACCATCGTGACGTATGGGTCGCTGGTGGTGCGGGCGGCGCAGGCGGCCAAGCAACTGGAACGCGAGGGCGTCAAGGTGGAAATTCTGGACCTGCGCTCGCTTTCGCCCTACGACTGGGACTTCATCACGGCCTCGGTGCGCAAGACGAACCGCGTGCTGGTGCTGCACGAGGACACGCAATCGTGGGGATACGGCGCGGAGATCGCCGCGCGAATCGGCGAAGAGCTCTTCGACGAACTCGATGCGCCGGTCCGGCGGCTGGCCGCGAAGGACGTCTACGTTCCGTATCATCCCATCCTCGAAGACGCGGTATTGCCGCAGCCGAGCGACGTCCTGCGGGTGTGCCGCGAGCTGGCGGCGTACTGAGGTCGAGAGCGGGGCATCCAGTAGTGCCAGGTTCGGCCGGCGCAGGTTGTGACCGCGCCGGGTTTTGCCGAGAACGTCGGCGGGGCTGAACATCGTTCGTCGTTCCTTCCACGTCCAGAATTACACCCCTTCAATGGAAGTGCACTTGCACGCTGCGTAATCAGGCGCGGGGCCGAGACTACCGGTTTCTCCCTTTTCGCCAGATTGGCTCGTCCTGTGCCCGAAGTTGCGGAGCCGGCGGCGGCTAGCAGCCGCGACCGAGCGAGGTTGCAGTTGCCTCAGAATGAAAAATTGAGTTTACAGCTTTGCCAACACCGGAGTAGTATGTCTCTTTTAAGATACGGAAAGTGCGGCTCCGGATTAATGTCGGAGTGACGGAATGGTTTCAGGTCCGCCTGTACTTTTGCGGGTCTGGCGGGGACACGAGGGGGGACAATGAACAGTCTGGCCATGGGCTTCCGCCCGAATCGTCTTCCATTCAAAAGAGCGGCAGGTTTAAAGGCGACCCCCCGGAAGTGTCAGCGTTGACTGCTGTTTATAAGAGGGTTAAATCCTGTGACGATGTTTGCCGTCGTCAAGCAAAACGTCTTACCGGTGCTCGCAGCCGCAGTGTCGGTTGCGAAGCCGCCCGCTGGGACCTCGCGGGTCTCCGAGTTGCAGTCCACTCCCAAAAGAGATTTCCATCTTCGCGCCATTCTCTTCTCCGCCGGTTACGTTATCGCCTATGTGGTTCTCGACAGACTGGCTCTCTACTTTCAGACTTCGCCTACCGTGAGCTCGTGGTATCTTCCCGCGGGCTTGACGATGGCGCTGCTGTTGAGCGCGGGCGTTCGCGCCGCACCACTGGCATTCGTCGCCATTGCGGTCGCGGAGAGAGTTGACTACCACGTGCCCGTCGGCTCGTGGAGCCTGTTTCCGGGCAGTCTCGCGGTCGTTCTGGGCTACTTCGGCGCCGCCGCTCTTTTGCTGCGTCCACCTGCTGTCGACCTCGGATTGCGCCGGCTTCGCGATGTCGCCCGATTTGTCCTCGTGACGCTGGGCGCGGCGGCAGTGGTAGCGTCTCTGGGTTCGCTCACCGTGCTGGCCGACGGCGGGATCCGGCGAGGCGATTACGGGCGGGCTGCATTCCAGTGGTGGCTTGGCGATTCCGCGGGCATCGCCGGGTTGAGCCCCTTTCTGCTGCTGTTCATCGCTCCGAGGCTGCGCGCGTGGCTTGCGGGCTCCAGCTTGATACTGGAGCGGGCCGGCCCGGCCTGGGAGGTGCCAGACCCTTCCGAATTGATGGAGTGGGTGATTCAACTGGCGAGCATAGCGGTCGCCATTTGGCTGGCCATCATCTTCAAGCCGGTGGCCGTTTACCATCCGTTGTACACTCTGTTCATTCCCATCATCTGGATTGCCGCCCGCCACGGGCTGCGCGGCGCCATTGTGGGCTCGCTGGCCCTGAGCGCAGTCGCCCTGATTGCCGTTCACACCGCGAATGCGTCCTACGACATTTTTCCAAGCCTGCAAATGGTCATTCTGACGGTTTCGGTGACCGGTCTGTTCCTGGGAGTGGCGGTGGGCGAGCGAAAACACGCCGAGCAAGCCTGGCGCGAATCCCGCGAGAGCTTGCACAGCGAGAGCCAGCTTCTGGAATCGGTTTTGAACAGCGTCGGCGACGCCGTCGTGGTGGTGGACGCGCAGGGCAGGTATTCGCACTGGAACCCTGCCGCCGAGCGAATGCTCGGCCTGTGGGCTGTGGACGCGTGGCCGCTGCCCGAGCAGCAGGGCCTTTACCTTGCCGACGGCGAGACGCCTTTTCCGCAGGAGGATTTGCCCTGGGCGCGCGCTGTGCGCGGAGAATCGACCGACCAGGTGGAGATCTTGGTTCGTCACGGCAAGCGGCACCAGACCATCTGGACGAGCGTCACAGGCAGGCCGATGCTCGACCGGGACGGGAAGGTCCGTGGCGGGGTCGCCGTCTTCCGCGACATCACCTTGCGGAAGCGCGCCGAAGAGGAGTACCGCAAAGCGCAGGAGCGGCTGAAGGGTGTGTACTCCTGCTCGGTAGATGCCATGGGTTACGCGGCCCTGGATGGCACCTTGCTCGACGTCAATGAAGCCTATGTCAGACTCACCGGATATTCGGCGGAAGAGTTGATCGGGCGGAAGAAATATCAAGAGCTGACGGCGCCTGAATACGTGGCGCGTGAGGCGCAACTTCTCGACCGCGTGATCCGCACCGGAGAGCCGCAGGAGTACGACAAGGAATACGTCCGCAAAGACGGCTCACGAGTACCGATTCTGGTGGCGGTGTTCGCTGTGAAGGGCAAGGATGGCAAGCCCGAAGGGTTGGGCGCGGTCCTCAAGGACATCACTGAACGCAAGAAGGCCGACGCCCTCCGCGCGGGACAAAATCAGGTGCTGGAGATGATCGCAACCAGCGCGCCCCTGAAGGACATGCTGGGCTGCCTCGCGAGAGTCATGGAAGCTCAGTGCCAGGGCATGCTCTGCTCGGTCTTGCTCCTGGACGAAGACGGCGAGCACCTCCGGCATGGCGCTGCTCCCAACCTGCCGGGCGAATTCATCCGAAGGATCGACGGCATGAAAATCGGTCCTGAGGCCGGCCCGTGTGGCACTGCTGCCTGGCGCGGCGAACCGGTAATCGTGCCGGACATCCCGCAAGATCCCCGCTGTGCCGATTACCTCGAATTCGCCTCGCGATTCGGCCTGCGCGCCTGCTGGTCCACGCCGATCAAGTCCCAGAATGGCGAGGTGTTGGGCACATTTGCCATGTATTACCGCGAGCCTCGAGGTCCCAACGCCTCCGAAATCCAGCTCATTGAAGCCGCCACCCGGCTGGCAGGCATCGGCATTGAACGCAAACGGGCCGAAGAAGCTCTGCGGCACTCCGAAGAGAGATTCTCCAAGGCATTCCGGGCCAATCCAGCCGCCGTCACTATCAGCACCTTGCAGGACGGCCGCTATCTCGACGTGAACGCCGGTTTCCAGAAATTCTCCGGGTACAGCAGGGAGGAGTTGATCGGACGGGCGGCGAGTGAACTGATCTGGCCTGAGAAGGATCATCGAACGGCATTCGTGGAGAGACTGCAACAAGACGAGGCTGTCCACGAGCTGGAAGTTCGCCTGCGGACAAAGTCGGGTGAGGATCGTGACGTCCTCATTTCTGCGGAACGCATTCGCCTGGGCGGCGAAACCTGCGTGCTCAGCATAACCCAGGACATCACCGAGCGGAAGCGCGCCGAGGAGGCCCTTCGCAGGAGCGAAGCCGAGCTGAAAGAGGCTCAGCGTGTCGCACAGGTCGGCAGTTGGACCTGGGATATCGGCAGTGGTGTGGTGACGTGGTCCGATGAGCTTTATCGCATCGCAGGCCGGGACCCGGGCCAGGATCTGCCCAGAGTCGAGAACTTCTCAGCACTCTACACACCGGAGAGCTGGAACCGGGTGCAGCAAGCTGTGGAGGATACGCTTCAGAGCGGCCGGCCCTTCGATCTGGAGGCGGAGCGGGTGCGGGCGGACGGGGCCAAGTGTTGGGTCCAGATGCGGTGTACGCCGGTTCGTGACGGCGCCGGCCGGATCATCGCGCTTCGCGGTACCACGCAGGACATCACCGAGCGGAAGCGCACCGAGGAGGCGTTGCGCCAATCGGAGGAGCGTTTCTCCAAGGCTTTCCGCGTGAGCCCCGCCGCTATGAGCATCAGCACGTTGCGCGAGGGACGCTATGTCGATATCAACGAGAGTTGTACCAAGATCCTGGGTTTTGAGCGTGATGAGTTGACCGGAAAACTTGCTCCCGATCTCATATGGGAGCGGCCGCAAGACCGAATCGCGTTTGTGGAACGCGTGAAGCGCGACAAATTTGTCCGGGAGATGGAGGCGAAGCTTCGCACAAAATCCGGGAATATTCGGGACACGCTGCTTTCAGCCGAACTGATCCAGATTGGCGGCGATGAATGCCTCCTGATCATTACAGACGACGTGACGGAGCGGAAACGGACGGAAGAAACGGTCCGGCGGCTCAGCCTGCAGAAGCAATTGATTCTGGACTCGGCTGGAGAAGGGATCTACGGGCTCAATCTTCAAGGTCGCGTGATGTTCATCAATTCTGCAGCGGCGCGCATGCTCGGGTGGCAGCCGTCAGAGCTGATCGGCAGGATCCAGCATGAGAGGATCCACCACAGCCGCGCCGATGGCACACCCTACCCCGCGAAAGAGTGCCCGATTTACAGCAGCTTCTGGGATGGCGAGGTGCACTGCCTCGACACGGAGGTCTTCTGGAGAAAAGACGGGACGAACTTTCCCGTGGAGTACACCAGTACTCCAATTTTCGAGGATGGAGTCGTGGTGGGTGCGGTGGTAACGTTCAGGGACATCACTGAGCGCCGGCAGAGCGAAGAGGCTTTGCGGAATTCCGAAGCGCGATTCCGGCAGGTCTTTTCCGACGCGCCCCTCCCGATGTGGCTCTGGGACATGGAGACGCGGCGCTTTCTTGAAGTCAACGAAGCTGCCACCACCCGGTACGGATACTCGCGCGACGAGTTTCTGGCGATGCAGGTGACGGACCTTTTGCCGCCCGAAGAAGCCGAGCGCATGCGGGCAGACTACCGGCAGCGCAAGGAAGGACGATACCTCGTGGAAACGAGGCACCGGATCAAGAACGGCGGCTTCATCGATGTGCATCTGACGTCGGACTGCATGGAGTTGGCCGGCCGACAGGTCCGACTGGTGGTGGCCCAGGACATCAGCGAACGGAAGCGCGCCGAAGAAGCTCTCCAGCAGAGGACCATGGAATTGGAGCGCTCGAACGCCGATCTCGAGCAGTTTGCCTATGTGGCCTCGCACGATTTGCAGGAGCCTCTGCGGATGGTCGCCAGCTTCACGCAGCTCCTCGCCGACCGCTACGGCAGCAATCTCGACGACGAAGCACGCGAGTTCATCAGCTTTGCCGTGGAAGGCGCGAATCGGATGCAGGCGCTGATTGAGGGTCTGCTTTCGTTTGCCCGGGTGAAGACGCGCGCCAAGGAACTCCGCCCGATTGACTCCGGCGCGGCGCTTCAACGGTCCTTGCGGAGCCTCCGCGTGGCGCTCCAGGAGTCCGGAGCCGAGGTTTCGTCCGAGCCGCTGCCCATCGTGCTGGCCGACGAACCCCAGATTGAGCAGTTGTTCCAGAATCTGATCGGGAACGCTTTGAAATTCAGGAGCCAGTCCACTCCTCCCCATGTCCGGGTCTCAGCTCAACCGAACGGCACGGAATGCACTTTTGCGGTCCGTGACAACGGTATCGGAATCGACCCGCGGTTCAACGAGCGTATCTTTGCCATCTTTCAGCGGCTGCATTCGAGAAGCGAATACCCGGGAACGGGAATCGGACTGGCAATTTGTAAGAAGATCGTGGAGCGGCACGGCGGCCGGATCTGGGTGGAATCGGAAGTCGGCCAGGGGGCCACTTTCTATTTCACGCTGCCGATCGCTGACCGCATTGAAGCATGATGACTCAGGAGCCACCTGCACCCATGGAGATCCTACTAGTTGAAGACAACCCAGGCGATGTGCGTCTCACGCGGGAAGCGCTGAGATCGGGCAAGGTGCCGAGCAACCTGCGCACCGTCGGCGACGGGCTGGAGGCCCTGGCCTACCTTCGCAAGCAAGGCGAGTACGGCAACGCCCCTCAACCCGATCTGATATTGTTGGACCTAAACCTGCCTAAGAAAGACGGGCGGGAGGTCCTGGCCGAGATCAAGCAGGATCCGGAACTGCGCCGGATACCGGTCGTGGTGATGACCACTTCGGCGGCGGAACCGGACGTGACCAAGAGTTACGATCTGTACGCCAACAGTTACATCATTAAACCGCCGGACTTCGCGCGCCTGGTAGCGGTGGTGAGGGCAATCGAAGAATTCTGGCTCTCGGTTGCGAAGTTGCCGCCCAATCGGGATCATAAGAAAGGGTAGACGAATGGCCGAAAATGAGATCCGAGTTTTGCTGATAGAAGACAACCCCGGAGACGCCAAGCTGGTATCCATGATGCTGGCACAGGCGAAAGGGGCCGCGTTCCAGTTGGAGACGCGCGACCGGCTGAGTGCGGGGTTGGAGCGGCTCGCCCAGGGCGGACTCGATGCCGTCCTCCTTGACCTTTCACTTCCGGACAGCCACGGATTCGAGACCTTCGACCGCGTGCACGCCGCCGTCCCGCTGCTGCCGATCGTGCTGCTAAGCAGCCTGGATGACGAAACCATCGCGCTGCGAGCCGTGGAACTGGGCGCTCAGGATTACCTGATTAAAGGCCGGGTTGACGATCATTCCCTGAGCCGCGCACTGCGCTTCGCCGTCCAGCGCCAGAAGAAGCAGGCTTCCGAGAGACATAAGGAGCAGCCCGTGGAAGGCGCCAAGTTTCTGGTTCTGGTGGGCGCGAAAGGCGGTGTGGGAACCACCACTCTGGCTTTGAACATGGCCGCTTGTATCGCCTGGGCGAAGCGCAGCGTGATTGCCGTAGAGCTGAGGCCCAGTTACGGCACCTTTTCTCATCAGCTCGCCGTGGCGCCGGAATTGAACCTCAGCGCCCTGCTGACGCTCGACTCCAACCGGATCAATGAAATGGAAATCGGCTCGCGGCTGGTCAAGTTTCCTTTCGGCATGCAGGTTCTTTTCGGCCCTCAAACGGTCAAAGAATCGGGGGAGATTGAGCCCGCGAAGGCAGACGCCTTGCTGAATGGGCTCGCCCACATGGCCGACTTCGTGGTGGTCGATCTGCCCGGCGCTTTTCCTGAGGCGAGCCGCGCCGCCATCCGGCACGCTCATTTCGGGGGACTGGTGGTCGATAATGAGCCGGGCAGCATTGCCGCCGGCAAAGCGGCGCTGGAACAACTGTGCTCGGCGGGCGTGTCACGCTCGAGCCTCAAGGCCATCGTCGTGAACCGGTCAGCGCCCGATACGGGCCTTCGAGTGAACGACATCGGCACACAACTGGATTGCAAGGTGTTCGGCGTGGTTACGCCGGCTGCCGAGCTGTGCCTGCGCAGCCAGCGCGCGGGTACTCCGTTCGTTCTCTCCGAACCGAACGGCCTGGCCTCGGTGGCGATCTACGAGATGGTCTACAAGCTGCTTTCGCAGGAGGCCGCCCGCGCGACCGCCTGACGAATAGACCCGCCTTTCAAGTTCGAGAATCTGTTTCGAAGCGCGGACTCCCACACAAAAATCTCTTTCCAGAAGATCATCTATGGGAGTATCATGCCCCTATGCCGAGTCGAGGAATCGCGCCGTTACAAGGTGAATTGCTGCAGGGCACGCTGGACATGCTGATTCTGCAGATCCTGGTTCTCGGGCCTGCGCACGGACATACCATTGCCCACGTCATCGAGCATCGCTCGGAAGATGTTCTACAGGTGGAGCACGGGTCTCTTTATCCGGCGCTTCATCGCCTGGAGAATCGCGGTTGGATTGCTTCGTTCTGGGGGACGTCCGAGAACAACCGGAAGGCTCGATATTACCGCCTCACGCCCGCGGGACGGAAGCAGCTGGCGCATCAGACCAGCCGCTGGGAAGCGTTGAGCCGGGCGGTGGCGCGGGTGCTGAAGCCGGCGACGGAGTAGTTACTGAGGAGGCGCTTCATTGCGGCGCATGAATCGATCGGCGAAATCGATTAGCGCATCCAGGCGCTGGTCGGTGTGCTTCTGTGATTCCGCCAGATCTGCCTGTGACGCCGCCAGATGGTTCATTTTTTCGACCAGACGGATTTCGGCCTGGGCAAGCCGGCCCACAAGGTCTGCCAAGGTAGCCAGCGATGCTTCAATTTTCGCAAGCCGTTCGTTGTGCTCGCCCACCGACGCCTCCAACCGGGCCTGGGTGTCCAGAATGAACTGCATCGTCTTTTCGACGTCCATGAGGCTCATTATAGCCTGACTGGGCGCCTTGCGGGCAGGGAAAGCATATGAAGTGGCTCCGCTTTTTTCGCCGTGGAAAGTGGGATCGGGAACGCGCTCGCGAACTCGACGCTCACTTGGAGATCGAAGCCGACGAGAACGTGGCGCGAGGACTTTCGCCGGAGGAGGCGAGGTATGCCGCGCGCAGAAAGCTCGGCAACGCCGCTCTGATTCGCGAGGAAATCTATCTCATAAACAGCATCGGGGTTTTCGAGACCTTCTGGCAGGACCTGCGCTATGCCGTCCGTCGGCTGCGCCAGTCCCCCGGATTTACTGCCGTGTGCATCGTGACGCTGGCGCTCGGCATCGGCGCCAATACCGCGATCTTCACGCTGGTGGACGCGGTGATGCTCAAGCCGCTCCCGGTGTCGAATCCAGGGCAACTTTACCGGCTGGGCGACAACAACAACTGTTGCAGAATGACCAGCGATACACAGAACGGCGGCAGTTGGGTGCTCTACTCTTACCCGCTCTATCGCGAATTGCGCGATCACACGGCCGAATTCTCCGAGCTTGCCGCGTTCTCCCCGTCTCTCACGGACCTCAGCGTCCGCCGCGCAGGCGCGGCAGCTCCGGCTTCGCCGTTTGAGGGCGAGTTGGTCTCGGGAAATTACTTCGCGACGTTCGGAGTTGGGGCCTTGGCCGGACGAGCGCTTACGGCCGCTGACGACCAGCCGGGTTCGCCACCGGCAGCTGTGGTGAGCTATCACACTTGGCAAGCTCATTTCGGCGGCGATCCGTCGCTGATTGGGGCAACAGTCATCATCAACACCGTGGCTTATACCGTCGTTGGAGTTACGCCGCCTGGCTTCTTCGGGGATACGTTGCGCAGCGATCCTCCGGATTTCTGGCTTCCGCTGGCCGTTGAAGCAGCGCTGGACCGGCAGAACAGTATTCTCAATCGCGCCGACATGGAATGGCTCTACCTTATCGGCCGTCTCAAGCCGGGTGCCGAAGCCGCGGCCGTGCAGTCCCGCCTGACCGTCGAGCTTCAGCGCTGGCTTTGGCAAAAGGGCTGGGACAGTGCGACGCCACAACAGCGCAACGATGCTGGGCTGATTGCCGAGGCGCGTAAGGAGATCGCTACGCAGCATGTGCACCTGACTCCCGCGGGTGGCGGAGTAGACCAGCTGAAGGAAGACTATTCGACTGGACTACGCCTCCTGATAGTCATCGCAGGTCTGGTCCTCTTGATCGCCTGCGCCAATATCGCCAACATGCTGCTAGCCCGGGGCGCCTCCGACCATTCGTCGACTGCGATCCGGCTGGCGCTGGGCGCGCCGCGACAGCGCTTGGTTAGGCAGATGGTCACCGAGAGCGTTCTCCTGGCCGTGGCCGGCGGGGCTGCAGGACTCTACATCGCCTACGCCGGAACCCGCGCGATCCTGCTTCTGGCATTTCGCGGGGCTGAATACGTTCCCATCAACGCCCGGCCATCCTTGCCGGTGCTCGGATTCACACTCGTTCTGTCGCTGATCACCGGCGTTGCTTTTGGCGTAGCACCCGCCTGGATGGCGTCGCGTTCCGATCCGGCCGACGCGCTCCGCGGAGCGGGACGGTCCACAGGAAATCGCCTTTCGCTATTGCAGAAGCCCCTGGTGGTTGCGCAGGTGGCGCTCTCGGCGGTTCTCATGATAGGGGCCGGACTCTTGACGACGTCCTTGCGCAATCTGGAAAACCAAGGCTTCGGATTTATCACGGGCGGTCGCCTGATTGTGAAGGTCGACGCTTCCTTCGCCGCACCAGAGAAGGTGTTCGGGCTGTACCGGCAGATCCAGGACCGTCTGGTTCAAATTCCCGGCGTGCTCAACACCAGCCTGTCGCTCTACAGCCCGATGGAGGGCGATAATTGGAACCAGCCCGCCTTCATCGAGGGCCGCCAGGAGGGCTACGAAACATCCTGGGACCGCGTCGGCGCTCACTATTTTGAAACTATCGGCACGCGCCTCGTACGCGGCCGCGCCATCGAGGAGCGTGACGCGCCCGACGCGCAGCACGTCGCCGTGGTCAATCAGACTTTTGCCCGCCGGGTCTTTCCGGGCCAGGATCCCATCGGCCAGCATCTTGGCCTGGACGGAGCCGCTCACAGCGGAGACTACGAGATCGTGGGGGTGGTTGAAGACGCTAAGTATCAGGATGCACGTGCGCCGGCCTACGCTACCGTGTTCCTTCCGCTCTTGCAGTTGTCGCCCTCGGCCACGATGGCCGAGAACATTCGGGATTTCGGTTCGAATTACATTGGCGACGTCGAATTGCACGTTGCGGGCAGGCCGGAAAAACTGGAACCTGTCGTTCGGAATGCCCTCGCCAGCATCGATCCGAATCTCACCGCGCTCAGCATGATGAGCTTTGGCGAGCAGGTCGCGCGCAATTTCAATCAGGAACGGCTGATTGCGCGGCTTGCCGAACTCTTTGGCGCGCTCGCCCTGATTCTCGCCTGTGTCGGGCTCTACGGCGTCACGGCGTACACGGTGGCGAGTCGCACCAACGAAATCGGCATTCGCATGGCGCTTGGCGCCGGCCGGAACACCGTGCTCGGTCTGGTGCTGCGCGGCGCGCTCACGCAGGTCGCGCTGGGTCTCGCCGTCGGAATTCCCGTCGCACTCGCGGGCGGGCGGCTTCTTGCCTCGGAACTCTACGGCGTGAAAGATCACGATCCGGCGATCCTCGCTCTGGCGGCCGCTGTGCTCGCCATTTGCGCTGTGACGGCGGCTTTCATTCCTGCTAGCCGAGCCTCGGGTCTCGACCCGATCACGGCGTTGAGGAACGAGTAGAGGTGCCAGGTGTCAGGCATCAGGCCCCAGCCTGATGGCTGAAAGCTGAAGGCTGAAAGCTGACGATTGAAAACTGAGAACGTCTAATGTTCAACCGTTTCTTCCATCGCAAACGCTGGGATCGGGAGCGCTCCCACGAAATCGAGTCTTATCTTGCGATGGAGACGGACGAGAACGTGGCGCGAGGACTTTCGCCGGAGGAGGCGAGGTATGCCGCGCGCAGAAAGCTCGGCAACCCGACTTTGATCCGGGAGGAAATCTACACCATGAACAGTCTGGGTTCTTTTGAGGGCCTTTGGCAGGACCTTCGCTATGGGCTGCGCGCGCTGCGGCTCAATCCCGGATTCGCCGCCGTCGCCCTGCTCTCGCTTGCGCTCGGCATTGGCGCCAATACTGCAATCTTCCAGTTGTTTGACTCGGTCCGGCTGCGCATGCTTCCGGTCAGCAACCCGCAAGAGCTTGCCGAAGTGCAGTTGACCAATAAGCACGGCCGCATGGGGAGCTTTTTCAACTGGCACCCAATGCTCACCAACCCGATTTGGGAGCAGATTCGCGATCACCACGAAGCTTTCTCCGGAATCTTCGCCTGGGCCCCCGATGATTTCAACCTGGCGCCGCGCGGCGAAGTCCACCTGGTGCACGGTATCTGGGTGAGCGGCGATTTTTTCAATGTACTGGGCGTTCAGCCGATCCTCGGCCGGACGTTGACCGCTGCCGACGATCGGCGAGGGTGCGGCGCAGGCTCTGGCGTGGTGGTCAGCTATTCGTTCTGGCAGCGCGAACTCGGCGGCGATGCCTCGGCGATCGGCCGCAAACTCACGATCGACTATCATCCGGTGGAAGTTTTGGGCGTGACGCCGGCGAGCTTCTTCGGTCTCGACGTTGGCCATTCTTTCGACGTGGCCCTCCCCATTTGCGCGCAACCGGTCCTCGGCGGCGAAGACAACTATCTCGATACGCGCTACGACTGGTGGCTCACGGTGATGGGCCGGCTGAAGCCGGGCTGGACTTTGGAAAAGACCACCGCGTACCTGGGCACGATTTCCCCAGGGATTTTCCAGGCGACGCTGCCGTCTGGCTATGATT
>JASHQD010000040.1 GCA_030037755.1 Terriglobia bacterium | reverse complement strand
GATGGGGGCATAAACGAGAAGGCGTCTTCGGCAACAGGTACGTCGCCGCGTTGAATGGTGCTTCGGGTACACGGCCCGGATTGGCCTTGGGCGAGTACTGCAGAAGCTATGACGAACAGTACCGTCACGATGTAACGCATTGTGCTTCCCCCTGCGGGTGCGGAGCGCCCGCGGCCCACTTCAGCCGGGAATTTCCGTTATGGACCTCCGCCCGGCCGACAACCTACCACTTGACTGGCCCAAATGCAACCGCAAGCTGGGTCCGCAAGCTGGGTCGAGGGGTAAACGCGCCTCGGCTTAATGGCCTCGGCTCTTGACGACAGTCCAGGTATCGATTCGTGGTGTTGTGGGGATGGCCGGGCAGGAAGGCTGTAGCGGAAACTGTAGCGACTCCCGGTCGCTACGGTTGGTTCCTGATTGATACGAACCTCAGTAGGTTACCTCGATTTCAGCCTGTATTCATGCTTCTGAGGTCAGTCTGCATCCGGCTAGAGTAACGCGCCCCTTGCGACTCCAGCTTGATTCGCTCCATGGTGAATTGCGTGGCTCTCTACGATCCCATCATGCGATACCACGCCAGAGCACACTCCACCCCGAGCCAACGAAGAGGTTCGTTCGGAATGTACTCCAGGCTGGCGTTAACGAAAGGATACTTCTGCCACTGCTCCTCGCGACCGGCCTCCAAATCAGCGATGATTCTCCCAAAAAGGGAGGTCAGATTCACACCATGACCGCTATAGCCCAGCCCGTAGAAGACGTTATTATGCTTCCCTGCTCGCCCTACCGCGGGCGACTCATTGAGTGACCAATCGACCACGCCATCCCACCCAGCTTCGAAATCGACGCCCTCCAGGCCGGGTAGATCCGAGCAAGCTCACGCCGCAGTTGCGAGAAATGAGAGACCGCGGCGCCGGAGTCTTCACTGCCGCCGTTGAAGCGATAGGAGGGATTGCCTCCGCCGATGTGGATACGGTTGTCTTGCGTGAGGCCCAGATTGAAGACTTCGGTACGGTTGTCATTGAAGGGCACTCGCTGCCGCCATCCGATCTCGGCCAGTTGCTGGTCACTGAGGGGGCGCGTCATCGCAACGAATTCGCGGACGGGCGCGATCGAGTTGCCCAGATAGCCCAGCCTCGAAGTGAAGGCATTGGTGGCCAGGACTAACGACTTTGCTTTCACACTGTGCCCTTCGCTCGTGTGGAGAATGTGCTCGAGACCCTCCGTAATGTTCATCACAACGGTGTTCTCGTAAACCTCCACGCCGACGCTTTCCGCGGCCGTCTTGAGCACGTGCACGAGTTTCATGGGGTGAATGTGTCCGCCGTTGGGATCGAAGAATGCCCCCTTATAGACGGCGGCGCCAATCGCCCTGACCAACTCTTGCTTCCCCCAGAACTCAACCGGCATGCCCAGCGACCGTGCCCGCTGCACGTAGGTCTGAGCCGCTCGAATGTCCTCGTCGGTACTCAGCACTTGCAGGGCTCCATTGATCTCCAACTCGCAGTCGATGCCCGTCGCGACGCTGAGACTCGACAGTCTCCGGATATTCGTGGCTGTCAAGTCGTAGATCCTCTTGTCCATAGCCGGAGCGGGACTGAACTTCATGTACCGGTCAGCCGTCATCG
This sequence comes from Terriglobia bacterium, assembly GCA_030037755.1. Lineage (GTDB taxonomy): Bacteria > Acidobacteriota > Terriglobia > UBA7540 > UBA7540 > Gp13-AA77. Next base: position 3,980 of record JASHQD010000040.1, on the reverse strand, counting down.
TCAGTACCATGGCACCGTTCCGCCCGGAGGCTCCGTTCCCACAACCCCTGGCTTCCAGAACCACGACTCGTCGCTGCGGCGACAGGCTGCGAATGTAGTACGCCGACGAGAGCCCGGTAAAGCCACCGCCAATCACGGCTACGTCAACCGTGGCGTCGTTTTTCAGCGGCGGATTCCGAGGCAGCTGAGTCCTCGCCCAGAAGCTGGCGTTCGACTCAAAGACCATGGACTCCGGCCAAATTCTGGGAGAAACCTCGTTGAGGCCGACGACTCCAAGCAACGCACCACCTCCCGCGAGTGCGGCATTCTTGAGAAAGCGGCGGCGGGCTGCATCTTGCCTGAATCGGGGCTGCGAAGGATCAGAGCTGCTCATCTGCGAACATGTATCTTATGATGAATCATAGGCTGGAGGATCAGCTAGGAATGGCGCCAGATTGATCGCCGCCGTCGGCAGGGCAATGAGCATTCGTTTTTCGGTAGCACGTCGGTAGATTCTCTCTTGTTTGTAAAGGCCGAATTGGTTTCATGCGATCTCCTGTGGCAGGGCGGCTTCGGCGATTTGGAACACCTTGCTGCCGTCGAAGATTTGGTCATGCTTGAAAATGCCATAGATGGCATGCAGCAGTTTGCGCATGGTGGCGACCAGGGCTTGCAGTTTGGTTTTGGCGCGAGCCAGCAGATGTTCATAGAAGGCCCGTAGATTCGCCTGGTGCTGGACGGCAACCAGGGCGGGCATGTAGAGAGCGCGACGCAGGTGCTTATTGCCGGCCTTGCTGATTCGGACCTTCTTGTGCACCGACGTGCCGGAGGTATATTCCCGCGGGTCCAGACCGGCGTAGGCCACCCACTGGCGGACGTCCATGTCGGCAGGCAGGAGCGTCAGCTCGGCCAGAGTGTGCAGGGCGCTGGTGGCTCCGAAACCGGGAATAGAGCAGAGCAGTTCGAAGCGACGAGCCAGAAGGGGATCCGAGAGCACGAACTCCAGCGCCGCCGTGGTGAGCCGCTCGATGGCGCGCTGTTGCGTGGCGATGCTGCGGTGCAAATCGATGCGGATGATGGTGGGCTGAGCCTGGGAGAGCGAGGCGGCGTGCAGGCGGTTCTTCTCCTGCGTCATCATCTCCGTCAGCGCCTCCAGACGCCGGGCCACGGCCACGAGCTTGAAGGCGGCCGCCGCAGGAGGGCGCCAGGGTTCGAAGGGCATGCGGGCAGCGAACTGGCGGAGCACCTGGGCGTCGAGCCGATCGTTCTTGCTGCGCTGCAGCAGGGCTTGCGCGAAATGGCGCACGGCGCGCGGATTGGCCACCATGAGGGCCACCCCGGCCTGGTGCAAGGCCAAGGCCAGGTCCAGACCATAGAGGCCGGTCGATTCCATGGCCAAGCGCACGGCGTGGCCGGAGCGTGCCAGGTAGCGCCGCACGGCCTGATGTCCGGCGGGCGTGTTGGGAAACTCGCGGCAAGGCTCATCGTGATCCGCCAAGCGCAAGGCCACGATCAGGTGGTCGCGACTGACTTCAATGCCGCAAGGGTCGAATGGGGCGAGAGCGTGGTTCATAGGAGCCTCCTTTGATAGGCTGAGGCTTCGGCTCCCCGACCCTGAGCCCTCTCCAGTCGGGCTTGCGAATGCAGGCTTCCCGCTTTCGGCGGGGCCGCAGATTCTTCCTCGGCTTGAGAGAAGAGGGCGGGGGACCGATCTACCGACCAGGCTCTCGACTTGACGTCGGGCCTCAGCGCGTGTCGGCCTCCCCGAAACCTTCAAAACCCATCGAAGACTGTTTTCTGACATCGCTGAGAAAGATACAAGCGCGTGGCGTGACAAAAGGAGCCAAAGCGAGGCAAGCGCGGCCAAGGCTCATCGCTACTAAACCGTTGCAATTCCTAGCGCTGGCAAACACCGGCAAACCAGGCCAAACCCCGACAGACGCCTTTCACGGCGGCAACCGATTCTCGACAGTCAGACACGCCGCGATTCGACCGGAGCATAATGCCGAGCCAAGGCGCTTGAAACGCGCGCGCCGCGCCAAATTAACACCACTTTCCGAGTCGCCATCCAGGAGCCCGTCGGCACATGTCACCCTTACGCGTCGTGAGGGCCCGTGCTCCAATTGCCGCTCGGCTGTTATCAACACCTATCGGCAAGCTCCCAGCAACGACCCGTTAGTACTTACTGGATCGCCGGAAGATCCCCGCTGTTAATGCACAGCCGGCCCCACTTTGCGTAGGTCACTAGCCAGTGGGATTCCGTCCGTAGGAGCGAGGCCAATCTCACGGGTGGCTTGGGGGCACCACCCAGTCGAAGTAACAAGACCGCTTGTCCCTTTCCATAGAGCTTACGGTCGGCTCCCCTCAATCCCAATTGCCTTCCGGAAGCGGCTCGACCAGTGCGAGCGCCACATGGTCCTGGTAAGAACAATCCAGCAGCCGAAACTGAGGACAGTTCCGGCACATTCCGGCACAAATGAGAACGCCATAGCGGAATGCCAAATAAAGTGGATACGATCCAAGGTAAGGCATGAGCCGCAGAAACAGAAGCAGCGGCACAGCGAGAACCCCACTTACAATGCCGAATAAGGGCGCAGCGTCTAATCACTGCGCACCCGGGCGACAACTGTCGGGGAATCCGTAAGTCCCCTTCTGTTTAGCTACCGACGTAGTGCCACACCGAGTTACCGAGCGGGTCACGGCCAACTCGGAAGTTGGAGAACAGGCGTCAGTCTGACGTTAAACGGCCAAAACCGCTGATCTGTTCCTGCTGTCATTTCGCTAAGTCCTTTAGAATGGCGTCCAGTACTGGACGAGGCACTATCGCGATACCCTCAAACCCCAATTGAGACCCGGACCTGATTACTTCCGCCAAGCCGTGAAGGGTGTCTGGCCCACGGTCGGCTCTCGGAGTCGACTGTCGCCGCGATCGCCGCCGGATTGGTCGCGGATTACGCCTTCCTGATGTGGTCCGCCAGCTTCGATTTCCGGTAGATCCGAAAGTGCCGCGAGTGGCGTGCGCACCGCCAGATCGCACGCACCAAGCCGCCGCGCAGACCGCGCAAGATCAGAATTTGGCGCATTCCTCCACGGTAGACGAGTCTCCTTTGTCGATTGAAACTGCTGAGGGATCAGCGGTTAGCTCAAAATATAGGCTCAGAATTTACGGAAGGTTGCCGAAACTCAAGATGGCTCGTCCTCGATCATTTCGGCATCCTCGAAGGGCGCAAACTGCTCAAAAACGTCAGAAATCGCTTTCGATTGGGCCAATTCTCCTGTATTCCGCCTGGCTTTCTCGCTGTCCTCAAAACTCCCACTTACGTGGTCTGCCTCACTGAGGCTGGCGGAGGCCGGAACCAACGACCGCCACGCAAAGCAATTCATCGGGCCGCCGAAAGGTGGGCTGGGAGCCACGGGGCACCGGACTTGAGCCAGTCCGCCTCACCTTGTGCCGTCCGTGGGGAGCGATTCGCCGGTTGCTTGTGGTAAGGGCTGTTCCCAACAGTTATCCAAGCGCTCTTCCGCGAACGCTGCTCTTAAAAACCGAGGCTTCTCTCAGGCCAGATCACGTCGTGCGTCGGAAGGCCCGGGAACCTTCAGGGCATGGCAAGCGGGCCCTGAACGGCACGTCGTGGTCGTTGGGCTGACGTCCAGGGCGCGGTGCCAGACGGAGTCTGGTCAGGAAGGCTCACTCGGAGAGTTCACCGACGTGTAGCAAGGGCTGTATTTTCATGGTTTTTCCTCTCTTTGTTTGGGGACACTGATGAGGCTGCGACGGTCAGGCATGCCCTCCCGGCGTCCGGCGCTCTTTTTCGACGTAGTTGTCAACAACCTCCGCCAGCGCCGTCAGTTGCTTCAGGCGGAGTCCCAGATAGCGCCTTATGGCCTCGGGCGGGCGGTCTTTCATGTGGGGCAGGTCCAGCCTTGCCCGTGTTGGTGTCGAAGTCGGCGAACGCGCCGTCCAGCGAGTTGAGCACCCTCGTGAGGTAGCGCCTTTCCTC
>JASHQD010000039.1 GCA_030037755.1 Terriglobia bacterium | reverse complement strand
TTGACGGACTGGCGGTGCACTCCGACTCGGCGTGCGACTTCGGCCTCCGCCAGACCTCGATTGAGCAGCTTGGCCGCCTTCAGGCGTCGCTGCTCGAGTTTCACTCGATCACGTTTTACTCCGGCTGGATGTCCCATGCCGAAGAGTATAGCGGAAATAGCTGCCGTTGTCACTATATTATGTAATTCTCTTTAAGAGCCGCGGACACGACTCGAGATCCGTCTATCCTCCTCGGCGACGCGATGCTACGGCATCCGGAGTTTCAGATTGAACCGGCTGGCCCTCAATCTTGTTATGCGAGATTTCCGGATAGATAAGGACACGCTTCCGACGGACTCTTGCGGACGCGGCGCATATTTAAGGTAGAATGGCGGCAATTGCTTAATCGGTAGGGGGAATTCATGGAGCCTCCGACGGGGGAGATCACACGGCTGTTGGCCGAGGCTACGAGGGGGAACCGCGAAGCGGAGTCCCAGCTCATGACGCTTGTCTACGGGCATCTTCGCAAGCTGGCCGCCCGTCAACTGCGGCGCGAGCGCCCCGATCATACTCTCCAAACGACGGATCTGGTGCACGAAGCCTACCTGCGATTCGTTCCCCAGCAGGAAGTTGCCTGGCAGGGCAGGGCCCATTTCTATCGGGTGGCCTCACGACTGATGCGAGAGATTCTGGTGGACTATGCGCGCGCCCGGCAGACGGGGAAGCGCGGCGCCGAAGTCGAAATTCTCCCCGTTGACGAAGTCGGAGACGCCCCGCCGAGGACGCCATCCGGCGCAGGCGAGTGGGACCACCTGATCGACCTGGACAACGCCCTCAAATCGCTGGGACGGATTGAACCCCGCCAGGAGAAGGTGGTCGAGATGCGATTCTTCGGAGGACTCACCGGAGATGAGACTGCCGAGGCTCTCGGCGTCACGCCACGCACTGTCAGGCGCGACTGGAGGGTGGCGCGCGCCTCGCTGTACGCCGAACTCTCCGGCCGCAGCCAGAGAGTATCAGCGATGGGGGATTAATGAAACGGCTGCAGTAGCGGCGCTCTACGAGCGCCGCTTTTGCGGAAAAAACCGGGCCGAAGAGCCGGCGCTCATAGAGCGCCGCTACAGCAGCGACCATGTTCGGTAGCTGAATAGAAAGGGGAGAAATGACGCCGGAAGAGCGAGCCCGAGTCGCCGAGTTGTTTGACGCTGTCCTGGATCACCCGGAAGCGGAGCGGGCGGAGTTTCTCGCGGCCGCCTGTGCCGGCAATGAGTTGATCCGGGCAGAGGTGTTGCGTCTACTTCAGGCTGAGCAAGACAGACCCCACAAGTTCCTGAACTCTTCTTCTGGTCCGGCATTTCCAACAGCCGCGCTTGAAGCCGCCTTTTCGCCTGTCGATGGCTCGATAGGGCCTTACCGGTTGCTTCAACGCATCGGCTCCGGCGGCATGGGTGAGGTGTGGCTCGCCGATCAAACAGAACCCGTGCACCGCCGTGTGGCTCTGAAGCTGATCAAGGCCGGCATGGATACCGGGGACGCTGTTACGCGCTTCCAGGCCGAGCGGCAGGCTCTGGCGTTGATGGACCATCCCAGCATCGCAAAGGTCTTCGACGCCGGCTCGACGTCGCAGGGCCGGCTGTATTTCGCGATGGAATACATCACCGGTGTTCCGATCACGAAGTATTGCGACCTCCATAAGATGACGGTTCCCGAGCGCCTGGAGCTGTTTGTTCAAGTCTGTGAAGGCGTGCAGCATGCGCACCAGAAAGCGATCATCCATCGCGATCTCAAACCGTCGAACATTCTGGTGAGCGAAGTGGATGGCAAGCCGGTGCCAAGGATCATCGACTTCGGCATTGCGAAGGCCATTTCGCAGGCACTCGACCGTGAAGGCGAACTCACCCGCACCGGAGCCATGTTGGGCACGCCTTCGTATATGAGTCCCGAACAAGCCGGCTCCGGTGGCGCGGACGTCGATACTCGCACGGATGTGTACTCCCTTGGAGCGGTTCTTTACGAACTGCTCGTGGGGGTGCGGCCGCTCGAACTGCACAACCTGCCGCCGGACGAAATTCGGCAGCGGCTGGAGAAGATGGACACGCCGAAGCCGAGCGCCAGGCTGCGCGCGCCTGATGAGAACTCTTCAAAGACGGCTCAGGATCGGGGCTGCGATCCTCCAGCTTCGGCGACATTAAGCCACCAGTTGCGAGGCGATCTCGACGCCATTACTCTCAAGGCTCTCGAGAAAGACCGGTCGCGCCGCTATGGTTCGCCCTCCGATTTGGCCGCAGATATTCAGCGTTACCTGCGGAACGAACCCGTGCTGGCCGTGGCTCCCTCCATCGCCTACCGCGCCCGAAAGTTCGTGCGGCGTTATCGCGGAGCGCTGTTGACCGCCTTTGGCTTCGCGGTAGTGCTTATGGTGGCGGCAGTCGTCAGCGTCCGGCAAAGCATCCGCGCGAATCGGGAAGCAGCGACCACCCGAGCGGTCGATGATTTCTTGCAGCACGATCTGCTCTCCCAGGCCAGCCTCGCCACACAAGCAGGGTCGAAGGCCAAGCCCGACCCTCATTTGGAGGTGCGTACGGCGCTCGATCGTGCGGCGGAGCGGATCGAGGGCAAGTTCGCCGGACAGCCGGAGGTAGAGGCATCCATTCGGGACACCATGGGACAAACCTACCTGGACCTCGGGCTTTACCCGGAGGCGCGAAAACAATTGGAGCAGGCGCTGGATCTGCATCGCCGGACGCTCGGAGCAAAGAATCCCAGGACTCTCGAAACCATGAGCCTTCTCGGACGTGTCGCTGAATTTCAAGGCAAGTACCCGGAGGCGGAGGGGCTTCTCACCCAGGCCCTTGCGGCCCAGCGCCGCGTGTTGGGTCCCGAGCATCCCGACACGCTGAGTTCAACCACAACTCTTGCCAACGTCTACAGCGACGAGGGCAGGTACCCGCAGGCCGAGGTGCTTCTGAGCGAGACGCTGGACGTGCAGCGCCGCATGCTGGGTCCAGAGAATGCCGACACCCTGCATTCCATGAATAATCTGGCCAACGTCTACTACTACGAGGGCAAGTACGCTCAGACCGAGGCGCTCTACAGCCAAGTCCTGGAAATCCGGCGCCGCAAGCTGGGTCCCGACCATCCAGACACGCTCGCGTCCATGGACAATCTGGCCGTCGCCTATTGGGTCGGGGGCGAGTACGCAAAGGCTGAGGCGGTCGGCAGCCAGCTGGTGGAGATCCGACGCAGCATGCAGGGTGTCGAGAATCCCGACACGCTGCGTTCCATGAACAATTTGGCCAACGTCTACGACGCTGAGGGCAAGTACCCGCAGGCCGAGGCCCTCTACAGCCGGGTCCTGGAAATCCGGCGCAGCGTCTTGAGTCCCGAGCATCCCGAGACGATACGATCCATGAACAACCTGGCCAACGCTTACAACAATGTGGGCAAGTATTCGCAGGCCGAGGCCCTGGCTAGCCAGACGCTGGAGATCAGCCGGCGCGTGCTGGGTCCGGAACGGCTCGACACGCTGGCGTCTATGGATAACCTGGCCGATTCTTACGGTCCGCAGGGCAAGTACACCCAGGCTGAGGCGCTCTTCCTTCAGATGCAGGCGATCGCGGGGCGCGTCCTGAGCACCGAAAATCCCCTCACTCTCTCCTTCCTTTCCGATTTTGCCCGCATGTACCAAAGACAGGGCAAATACGCCCTGGCGGAAAGCTACGCCGCGCAGGTGCTGACGGGACGACGGCACGCCCTGGGGCCGGGAAATCCCGACACAATGGCCTCCGAGGCTGATCTGGCGCTAGCCTACGTATCGCAGGGCAACTTCGCTGCAGCCGAACCCCTCGCCCGCCAGACGCTCGATTTCTATCAAAAGAACGATCCTGGCAATTGGCAACGGTTCCGCGCCGAAACCCTGCTGGGCGCCTGCAGGGCTGGAGAGAAAAAGCACACCGAAGCTGAATCGTTACTGCGCGAAGGATACGAGGGCATGCTGGCCAGGAAGGATCGTATCGCGGCGCCGGACCGCTACTACCTGGACCGCGCGCGCGACTGGCTGGCTCGGGTGAACCGCTCGCAGAACCACTCCGGAAACACTTCGGCTGAGAATCGAAGTGAAACGCCCTGACGTCTCTGCATCCGATACGCCCGCTACGCGGCCGGTGTCCCCGCGTGGAAGCTCGATCCGTGATATATTTTTGCGTCCCGGCATCCCGTTCAGCATTGAAACGAGTGTTCATGAGACTTCGCCCGCGCCACGCCCGCATGTGCTTGCCGATCGCGATAGCCGGTGTGTCGGTGGGGCTTGTTTTGTCGAGTGCGGCACGCGCGACCGCGCCGGACGATTCTTGGCGTCTGTCGCCGCAAGGTGCGGCGGCCATGCAGGCGCTGGTGGAATCGGGACACCTGGCGGACTTGCGCTGGCCCGACTTCACCGACTATCGTGCGCACGTCAAGGACTTTTACGAGCCGGTGGGATACGGATTGGGGTGGTTGCGCGCCGCGCAGGGCGCGCCGCAAAGCGGGCCGCAAGCGACCGATCAGGCGATGGCCGTGATCACGCTGCTCGAAAGCGCCGACAACAAGGGGCTGCACGCCGAGGACTACGATGGCCCGCGCTGGCCGGAACGCCTGGCGCGATTGCGGCAGACGAATCCGCCGCCCACCGAGGACGATCTCGCGCGCTTCGACCTGGCGCTGACCGTGTCGCTGATGCGTTACATCTCCGATCTGCACATCGGCAAGGTAAATCCGCGCCACTTCAATTTCGGGCTGAACATCGAGAACAAGAAGTACAAGCTGCAAGAACTCATCCGGCAGAAAATCATCGACAGCCCGAATCCGGGAGACGTGCTGGCGCAGGTTGAGCCGCAGTTCGCGGGTTATCAGCGCACCGTGAAGGCGCTTCAGGCCTATCTTGCGCTTGCCAAGCAGGGCGACGGCGAGCCCATCGCCATTCCGGCGGCGCCCATTCATCCCGGCGAAGCCTACGCGCAATCGCCGCAGCTCGCCGCGCGCCTGGCGCTGCTGGGCGATCTGCCCGCGAACACGTCCGCGGCATCGGCCGGCGGCGACACGCCTGCAATCTACCAGGGCGTTCTGGTGGACGCCGTGAAGCATTTCCAGCGCCGCCACGGCCTCGATCCCAACGGTGTGTTCGATCTCAGGACAGCGCACGAGATCGACGTGCCCCTGGCGCGTCGTGTGCTGCAACTGCAGATGGCGCTCGAGCGCTGGCGCTGGATTCCGCCGGAGTTCCAGCGCCCGCCGATCGTGGTCAACGTGCCCGAGTTCCAATTGCGCGCGTTCAACGCACAACAGCAAGTGGAACTCACCATGCGCGTGGTGGTGGGCCGCGCTTATCAGCATCAGACGCCGGTTTTTACCGAAAACATGCGCTACCTGATTTTCCGTCCCTACTGGAACGTGCCCATCAGCATTCAACGCGCGGAGATGGTGCCGAAGCTCCGCAAGAATCCCGGCTATCTCGAGAAGGAGAATCTCGAGATGGTCGATCACGAAGGGCACGTGATCGGATCGGGCTCAGTAAGCGACGAGCAGTTGAAGGATCTCGCGGCCGGCCGAATCCAGATTCGCCAGAAACCCGGCCCGAACAACTCATTGGGCCTGGTGAAATTCCTGTTTCCAAACCAGTACGACGTCTACCTGCATGGCACGCCCGCGCAGGAGTTGTTCGCGAAGACGCGGCGGGACTTCAGCCACGGCTGCATCCGGCTGGAGGATCCGGCGAAGCTCGCCGCCTGGGTGCTCTCCGACAAGCCCGAATGGACTCCCGATCGCATCAAGGCGGCGATGAACGGTACGGCTTCGACCCAGGTCAATCTCGACAAGCCGATTCCCGTCCTCATTCTTTACAGCACCGCTGTCGTTCAGGCCAACGGTGAAGTCGATTTCTTTGACGACATCTACGGGCACGACTCCGAACTCGAGAAGGTGCTCGCCAAAGGGTATCCGTATCCAGGCTAGTTGCGCTGTAGCGGCGGTGTCCTCACCGCCGGAAGATACCGACCATTCGCAGCGCGGCGGTGAGGACACCGCCGCTACGGCGGAAATCGGAAGGATCGAGCGGCGTCGTGATCTCCTGGGCTATTTCCATAGCCATAGCCATTCGCAGCGCGGCGGTGAGGACACCGCCGCTACAGCGGAAATCGGAAGGATCAGGCGGCGTCGTGATCTCCTGGGCTATGTCCATAGCCATAGCCATAGCCGTATTGGTATTGCTGGTATCCGAAGCCGTTCCGCTCCACGTCCAGATCATTGAGGGCGACGCCCAGGATGCGCGCGCCGCTGCCGTAAAGGAGCGTCCGGGCGCGGCGCACCACGTCGTAAGGAGTGGAGTGGGCGCGGGCCACCAGAACCACGGCATCGACCAGGGTCGCCAGAATCCGGCTGTCGGCGACGCTCAGTAACGGCGGGGAGTCGACGAGAACGTATTCAAACTTTTCCCGCAGCCGGTGCAGCAGATCAGCACAAAGCGGCGAAGAGAGAACCTCGGCCGGATTTGGAGGAATCGGGCCGCAGGGAATCACGCTGAGATTTTCCACGCCCGGCACGGGCAGCACCGCGCCTGAGACATCGAGGTGTCCGGTAAGGCATTGCACGAATCCCGGATTGTTTTCAACCGCCGTGCCGCGATGGACGGCGGGACGGCGCATATCGCAATCCACGACAACCACTTTGTTGCCCAGGCTCGCAAGCGTCGCGCCAAGATTAATGGCTGTGGTGGTTTTACCCTCACTCGGTAGCGCGCTGGTGACGAGAATCAGGCGCGGCACGGGGCTGGCGGAAAGCAGCACGGAGGTGCGCAGCGACCGGAATGCTTCGATCGCCTGCGGGGTCGTCTGGATAGCAGGGGCGACGGGGTGATGGCCGTTCGAGCCCGTGGTCAGCGCCAGCGTCTCGATGCCGTCCTCGTCCTTTTCAGCCGCTCCGGCGAGGGCAAATCGAGGCAAAACACCGAGCGAAGGCAGGCGCAGGTGCTGTTCGACGTCGTCCGGCGTTTTCAGCGTCTTGTCCAGATACTCCTGGAAGAAAGCCAGGCCCACCCCCAGCGCGACACCCAGCAGCAGGCCGATGGTGAGGTTCAGCATCACGCGGGGCTTGACCGGTCCGGTCGGTACCACGGAGGGATCGACCACGTGGATATTGGACTGGTTCAGGCCCGCCGCCGCATTGGCTTCTTTCATGCGCTCGGTCAGCGCCGCGTACAGTTCATGGTTGCTGTCGGAATCCCGCTTGATGATGTTGTACTGAATCGTTTTGTCGGCGAGATCGTTAACCGACTTCTTGGCGTCTTCCACGGCGGCTTGGATGTACTTCTCGCGGCCGATCGCGGCGTTGTACTCGTCAATGATCGTCTTGGCCGCAATCTTCTTCTCGTGATCGATCTGCTTGTCGATGGCGTCCATCTGCTTCTTGATTTCCACCATCTTCGGATAATCCGGCTTGTAGTTGACGCTCATGTCGTCGTAGCTCCGCTCCAGCTCGGTTTTCCGGCCCTCCAGGCTTTGAACGAGCGGATTGCCAACCACGCCCGGCAGAGTATCGATGTGTCCGGACCGGACCTGATCGTAAAGCGCCTGTTTGCCCATGCGGTCACTTTGGGCTCCGGTCAACTGCCCCTGAAGCTGGGCCAGCCTTTCCGTGACCAGGGTTTGCGACTGGCTGATGAATACGATGCCGTTGGCGCGGGCGTATTCGGCCAGACGATCGTCGGCGGCTTCGACCTGCGCGCGCAGTTCGCGCAGCTTGTTGTCGAGCCATGCTGAAGCTTTGGTGGTGGCGTCAAATTTCACCTGCAAGTTGTTCTCGATGTAATCGTCGGCCAGCTTATTGGCCACCATCGCCGCGGTCTGTGGGTTCGTCGAGTCGAAGGTGACCTCAACCAGATTGCTTCTCCGAATCGGGTTGACGTCGACGGAACTCATGAAATAGCCAACCGCGTTGCGGAAAATCGGAGCCGTGGAATCGGGAGGTCCCTCCTCAATGCTCGCAGGAAGCGGCGGAACGCCGCCGTCGAAAAGGCCGAACAGGTAACGATCACGAATGAATTCGGGGTTCTTATAAAGTTCCAGGTCGCGAACTACTTTCTCTGCCAGCGTGCGGCTCTTGATGATCTTGTACTGCGTATCCTCGTAACTCTCCATGTCCTGGGTGCTGGGATTGACGACCTCCTTGAAATTGACCACGCTCGGAGCTTCTGGATCGATTTCAACCAGCACCTTGCCCTCGTAAATCGGCTTCTCTTTCAGGGTTCCGATCGCCACCGTGGTGAACACCACCAGGGCGCAGGTGAGGACCAGCCAACGGCGCTTGCGAACAAGCTCCCAGTAATCAAGCAGGTGCGGGACGTCCTCGGGCGCCACGTCCAGGACCACAGGTTCGCGAGGCAGCGCGCGCTCCGCCCGCACCAGGGCCGCGTCATGGCCTCGAACTTGGGTGATCTGATTTTCGTCCATCCTCAAACCTCTTCCACGGCCACGCCTTCAGGTCAGGGGGGCAGCCGTTTTAGAGCCCGCGATAGATCGCGAGGCCGGTTACCAGACCGATTGCTGTACCGATACTTTGCTTTCCGATTGCCTTGCCCGTGTTATTCGGCACGAACAGGATATCATTCGCGGCAAGCGTGATGTCCGGGGCCTTGCCCTCGAGTATTCTCTTGAGGTCGACCTGGACGGACGACTGAACTCCCCGGTCCGACCGCTTGATAATGCGGGCCTGGCCAGTCCTGGCGTTGGGACCGATACCTTGCGCCATTGCAACCGCCTCCAGCACCGAAACGGAGTCCTTGCTGTCCAGGATGTATCCGCCGGGACGGCCAACGGCGCCCACGATGTAGACGATTCCCGCCCGGCTCACGCTGACGATGTCAAAGGGCTTGATCTCGATGTTCAGATCGGTGTCCTGGCTGTACAGCAGCTTTTTCATCTCGATCGACACTTTATCGGGAGCCGTCTGCTTCAATCCGTCAGCCTGCGGCAGGTCCTGAAATCCTTCCGGACGCTCCACCATGACTTCCTTGCCCGCGGCGGCACCCAGGCTTGCAGGGCCCCCTGCCATGGCCAGGACTTCGACGAGGGTCCGCCGTCCGGTCAGGTAGTATTCTCCAGGCTTCGCCACCGCGCCAACAACGGACACCGGCCTCGACTTGTATTCCTGGATCGTGAGCGTGACCTGCGGGTCCTGCAGATATTTCTTTCCCCATTCCTCGGCCAGTTCGTCGCGCAACTGGTGCTGGGTGAGTCCGGCTGCCTTGACGTTGCCCAACAACGGAACCGAGATGTTCCCGTCATTCCCGACTTCCACCTGCAACTTGCTCAGTTCCGGCACGTCGAAGACATCAATCAACAAAACGTCTTCAGGCCCGATCACATAATTCGGGCCGATGCGCGTGTTGAGCAGGACATGGGTGGTATCCGACGTCTGCCCGAAGGCTTCCGGAGCAACCGGTGCGACCGCGTTGTCCGGGAGGGACTGATCAACCGGTTTCGCGAGGTCGGGCTGCTGGCCGTCGGTAGGAGTCGGGGACTGGTCGGTTGAAGGCGTTTGGGATGAGCTTTGATCGGCAGGAGAGCTGCTTTGCGTTGCCGGGTCTTGTGCCACCAGTCTCGCGCCCCCCAGAGCGCAACCGAGTGCAACAAGAACCACCGCGAGAAGTCGCCCGGCGTGATCTTTCATGCCTCCTCCTTTCTCCTTGAGAGGCTGGCGCGGTCGAATCTCCCCCTTCCCGTACAGGATGTCGCCGGCTTCCTTC